>NZ_JBANFK010000012.1:0-114088 GCF_037861105.1 Rhizorhabdus argentea | reverse complement strand
ATCCGCACCGTGCAGACGCTCGAGGAGCGGCTCCAGCATATCCGCGTGCCGCTCTCGCTGTCGGTGCTCGGATGCGTGGTCAACGGGCCGGGCGAAGCGCGCGAGACCGACATCGGGCTGACCGGCGGCGGCGCCGGCAAGCATATGGTCTATCTGTCGGGCGTCACCGATCACACCGTGCAGGATGCAGACATGGTCGAGCACATCGTCCGGCTGGTGGAGGCCAAGGCCGCCGAGATCGAAGCCGCCGAAGCGGCACAGGCGCAAGCCGCCGAATGATTTCGGTCCTCTCGTCTGTCACCCCAGCGAAGGCTGGGGTCCATGTCTGTTTCCTCGCGCCGCAGCATCGCGTGGCTGGAGAGACATGGATCCCAGCCTGCGTTGGGATGACGGAGTAGGCGGACTTCTCCTTCGCCAATGAAACAGCCTCCGGTCGTAGCCGCCTTCGCGGTCGCCTGTCTCGGCATTGCCGTCTTCTCGTCGATGGACGCGGTCATCAAGGCCCTCGCTCTGGCGATCGGCACCTATAATACCCTGCTGTGGCGCAGCTTTGCGGGCATAGCAGTGAGCGGCCTGCCCTGGCTGTGGAGCCGCCCGGTCACCCCTTCGCGCCCGGCGATGCGGCTTCATATCGAGCGCGGCGCGGTATCGGCGGTCATGGCGATGCTGTTCTTCTGGGGGCTCGCCCGGACGCCGATGGCGCAGGCCATCGCGCTGAGCTTCATTGCGCCGCTGATCGCTCAGGTGCTGGCGGTACTGCTGCTCAAGGAGCGAATGAAGCGCGGGGCGCTGTTCGGATCGCTGATGGCGTTCGGCGGCGTGCTGGTGATCCTCTGGGGGCAGGCGCATGCGGCGATGGGCCCGGAGGCCCTGCTGGGCGCGATCGCGGTGCTGCTGTCGGCGGTCTGCTATGCCTATAACATCATCCTGATGCGGCGGCAGGCGCAGGTCGCGGATCCCTATGAGGTGGCGTTCTTCCAGAACCTGGTCGTCACCATCTGCCTCGCCGTCGCGATGCCATGGTTCGCGACGCTGCCGCCGGCCGGGCATTGGCCGATGATCGTGCTAGGCGCGGTGCTCGCCACGATCTCGCTGGCGCTGCTGAGCTGGGCCTATGCCCGCGCCGAGGCGAGCTATCTCGCGCCGGTCGAGTTCACAGCCTTCATCTGGGCGAGCCTGTGGGGCTGGATTGTCTTCAACGAGCAGGTCGGGCTGCCTACCCTGCTCGGTGCGGCAGCGATCGTCGCCGGCTGCTGGATTGCCGCGCGTGCGCCTGATCTTGAGAGGGACGTGATTCCATGACCGTTGCCATCCGCCGCGCCCGACCCGGCGACGAGCATGACATCCTGCGGCTCATACGGGCACTCGCCAGCTACGAACGCCAGTTGGACGCGGTGAGGGCGACGCCCGAGGGGCTGGCCGCGCTGCTGTTCGGGGAGGTGCCGCGAGTCTTCGCCCATGTTGCGGAGCTGGACGGCAAGGTCGCCGGTATCGCGGTGTGGTTCTTCAACTTCTCGACCTGGACCGGACGGCACGGCCTCTATCTCGAAGATCTTTTCGTCGATCCGGACGCACGCGGCGGCGGCATTGCGCGCGCGCTGTTCAAGGCCCTGGCGGACGAAGCCAAGGCGCATGACTGCGTCAGGCTGGACTGGGGCGTGCTCGACTGGAACGAACTGGCCAAGGGCTTCTACCGCCACATCGGCGCGCGGCATAATCTCGGCTGGGAACCCTGGCGGCTCGACGGCGATGCACTGGAGGCGTTGCAGGAGGACTGACCTCGCTTCAGGACCCGCCGCCCAGCACGTTGATCGTGAATGCCAGCACGCCGATGTTGAACACGAAGGCGGCAAAGCAGTGGAGGATCGCGACCCTGCGGATGCCGCGGCCTTCGATTTCGACGTCCGAGGTCTGGAAGGTCATTCCCAGCGTGAAAGCAAAGTAGATGAAGTCCCAATAGTCCGGCTCGCCGTCGCCGGGAAAGCTGATGCCCCCGCAGTCGCCGCCGGTCTTTGGCTTGGTGCTGTAGAACAGATGCCCATAGTGCAGCGCGTAGATCATGTTGCTGAACAGCCAGGCGACCAGCAGCGTCCCGATGATCAGCGCGATGCTGCCGGCATGCATCTGCTGCTTCTGCGAGAGCTCCACGGTGACCGCGACCAGCACCACTGCGCAGACGATGCCGGTGATCACCAGCAGCATCGCGCGATTGGCGTCGTTGCGCTGGGCGGCGACGCGCATGTCGGCCGGTGCATGGCCCAGCAGCGGGATGCAGGACAGCAGGAACAGCACCGCGCCGGCATCGAAGCCGATCAGCGCCGCACGTGCCCAGCCAGCCCATTGCGTCGCGATGGCGAAGCCGGCGACGGCGATGACGATGAAGCCGACGAAGCGCGGCGGCGCGATATGGTGGCCGAGGCCGAGCGGGGGTGATGTTGCCATTGCCCCGTCCTAGCGTGGCCGCGCCGGCTTCGCTATGGCCGGGGCATGGCGTGGATATGGTTGATCGTCGGCGGTTGTTTCGAAGTGGGCTTCACCACCTGCCTGCGGTTCGTCGAGGGTTTTCGCAATATTCCCTGGACGCTCGGCTTCCTCGTCTCGGTAGGCCTGTCGATGACGCTGCTCGAGGTCGCCAGCCGCACCATCCCGATGGGGACCGCCTATGCGGTGTGGGGCGGGATCGGGGCGATCGGCACCGTCGTCGTCGGCATGGTCTGGTTCGGTGAACCGACGACACCGATCCGGATCGTGCTGATCTTCGCAATCGTCGCCTGCATCGCAGGGCTCAAGCTCAGCCATTGAGGTGCCCGGCCTGTGGCGGGGCCGGGTGTATTCATTCATTCACCCAACCATGCTATGTTAGGATCGGGCAATAGGAGGCGTCTCTGTGATGGTGCTCACAGCGCCAGGGGACGAAAGTTCGTAAGGTCGTGCGTCGACGAGTTCGTCTTTGCCATGGGGGCAACCTGGCCGCGTTTCGCACCGTAGTGTGAAGGGTAGCCATGAGAAGGATGGAATATGACCGGTCGCACTGTGCGTTTCACGATCATAGGCGGACTGGCGCTGGCCATGCTTGCGCCGTTTGCCGCGCACGCGGCCGACGGACCCGCGATCAAGGCCTATAAGCGAGACCCGCTGCCCATCTATGACGATGCCGGAACGAAGGTGCGCGAGGTGCCGGTCGCGTCGATGCCGGTGGCGGGCACCCCCGGTTCGCGCGTGATCCGCGCCAAAACCGGCTTCGTCGGAGTGCAGCTCGACGGCAAGCTGGCCTGGCTGCGATTGTCCACGGTCGACTATGTCGGCGACCTGGCGGCCGTGAAATGCGACGCGAACGCGATGAGCTTCGCCAAGATGGAGGAAGACGGTCTGCAACAGTCGCTGGGGCTCGGCTGCGGCGGAGGAAAATAGGAAGAAGGAGTCGGGGGACAACAGGAGGGATTTTTTGAGATGCGGAACCGGTTGATCTTCGTCGCCCTGGCGGCGTCCCTCGGGGTCAGCGCGACACTCGATGCGGCTCCCCGCAAAAAGGCCGGCGCTGCTCCGGCGAAGGCGGCCGCCGCCGAGCAGCCGATGGTCACGGCGTTGCCCGATGCGCCCTATGTGGCGCTGAACGGTTGCCCGGCTCCAGCGAGTGGCACGCTGGTAGCGGCCAAGAAGATCGACAAGAAGGCGCGCGGGAAATTCTCGATCGACAAGGCGCCCTACATCTCGACGCTCGATCCCGCCGAGCTATGCGCCACCAACCAGAAGATGCGATCGGGCGCTGGCGATACCGCCGGCGCCATGGGTCTGTCTGGACAGGTGATGAATACACGTTCGGCGCGCATGGACCTGATGGCGATTCCGGCGCTCGAACTGGAACTGCGGCCGGTCTTGGAGGCCTTCGCCAGGGCATGGCCTTACGCGCCGCTCGAGCGCACCCCGAAGATCCTATTTCGCGCCGACGAAGCCTATCAGGCGCAGGCGCTGCCGGATAATACGATCATCGTATCGATGGGGTTGCTCGAGGCGGCGCAGTCCGACTCCGAAGTGCTGTTCGTGCTCGCGCATGAATATTCGCACCTCCTGCTCGGTCACTTCACCAAGGCCGAGACTATCGCTGGCGCCAAGGGCGCTACCCAGGCCGTATCTATCGCCTGGCAGGCGGGCAGCACCGTCAACGCGCTGAAGCACAGCAACGGCAGCAACATGCTCGCCAGCGCGCAGAGCGGCATGGCGGCGGGCGCCCGCCGCGCCGCGCCGATTGCCGAGGCGCTGCGCTTTGCGGTCGATGACATCTTCGCGCCGTCCTGGAACCGCGATCAGGAGAACCAGGCGGATGCGCTGGCGGTCGACCTGCTGGTTCGCGGCAACATGACGATCGACAGCTATGCCAATGTCTTCGCGCGGCTGCAGAAGGCGTTCGAAACCGAGAAGGCGTCGCGCGACAAGCGCAAGATGGCGGCCGATGCGGTGCAGGCGAGCATGGGCGAGGCGATGAAGAGTTTCGCGACCGGCAGCGTCACCACCACTAGCCTGCTGGGCGGCGGCGCCGGCATGCGGGGCTTCGGCTCGGGCCTGCTCAAGAGCGCGGGCGGCGCGCTTCTGAACAATATGGGCAACATCACCAAGTCGCTCGGCGGCGACACCCATTTGCCCCCTGAGGAGCGGCGCAACGGCCTCGCCGCCTATTTCCAGGCCGGCTATCCGACGGCCGATCCGCCGATCGACAGTGGCGCGCTGATCGGCCGGATCAAGGCGAAGCCCGATTATGCCCGCGCGATCTCGACCCGGAACGCCTATCTCAAGGCGCGCGGCAGCTATTTCGCGCAGGATTATGCGGGGGCCACGGCGCAGCTGCGCGGTCTTGGCGCGGGCAGCCGCTCGGCGCCGACCTTCGTCAACTATGTCGCGGCGCTGGCCGCCCGTGACCAAGGCAATATCCCGGCGGCGGCAAGCTTCTTCGACGCGGGCCGTGGCGGCGGTGTGCCGAACCTGCAGCTCTACGAGACCTATACCGAGATGGAACTCAATGCCGGCGACGTGAAGGACAGCGATGCGCTGATTGCGGAAGGCAAGACGCGTTTCAAGGATCCCGATCACTTCAAGAGCATCGAGATCCGCCGCGACCTTGCCGCCGGCGATACCGCCGCCGCCCAGTCGGT
The DNA here is from genome assembly GCF_037861105.1 of Rhizorhabdus argentea. Classification (NCBI taxonomy): domain Bacteria; kingdom Pseudomonadati; phylum Pseudomonadota; class Alphaproteobacteria; order Sphingomonadales; family Rhizorhabdaceae; genus Rhizorhabdus; species Rhizorhabdus argentea. The sequence continues at coordinate 108,941 of NZ_JBANFK010000012.1, read as the reverse complement.
CTATACCGCGTGCATGGGCGTAAAGGGGCGCGACTATATCACCGAGCGCTGCAAGGCGGCGATGCCCGAGGCGCAGCAGCAAGCCAATCCGCTGGGGTTCAAATTGCCCTTCGGCGGTTGAGGGCGGATCCTTGCGACCGCACATGACGAGGGGCTGGCTGTTCGCAGCCGCGCTCGCAGCCGCGCCCGCGCTGGCCGCGCCAGGTCCGCAGGCGGAGCTGTCCCGGATCGAGGACAGGCTGCAATCCGCCACGGCCGAGCGGCGTTGGATCGATGCGGTCGCGCTTGGCCGACAGGCATTGGCCATCGAGGAGCGAATCAAGGGTGCGGATCATCCCGAAGTCGGGGGCACGCTGTCGCTGATTGCCGGCTGGCTCGTCGAGCAGGGCAAACCGGCCGAGGCGACGCCGCTCTATCGCCGCGCGTTGGGCATATTCGAGCGCAGGCTGGGTTCCGGCCATAGGCTCACCGAGCAGGCCGCGTCGAACCTCGCGGCCAATCTGCAGTCGCTGGGGCAATATGACGAGGCCGAGCAGCTCTATCGAGGCGCGCTGGCCGGTGCGCTGGCCAAGGGCGCGACGAGCCGCGCCGCCGGGCTCGCCTATAATAACCTCGGTTTCGCGCTCGGGCGCCAGGGTCGCTTCACCGAGGCTAGAGACCTGTACGCCAAGGCCCTGGCGATCGCCCGCGGCTGGGAGCCCGAGGATCTCGACCTCGCACTGATCGAGAGCAATGTCGCCGCCAATCTCGATGCGCTGGGCCGTCCGCTCGAGGCCGAGCCACTGTATCGCCAGGCGCTGGCGGTACGCATCGCCGAGCTTGGTCCGGACGATGCGGCGGTGGCGACGAGCTATAATAATCTCGGCTTCAATCTCGATGGGCAGGGCCGCTATGCCGATGCTGCGCCGGCCTATGCCCGCGCGCTGCGGATCCGCAGCCGGATAGATCCCGGGGGGCTTGCCGCCGCAACCAGCTACAACAACGCCGCGCATAATCTGAACCGGCAGGGGGATTATGCGGAAGCCGCGCCGCTCTATGGCAAGGCGCTCGCGATCTGGCGGGCGGTTTATGGTCCGCGGCATCCGACCACGGCGATCGGTCTTTCCAATGTTGCCGTCAATCTCGAACGGCAGGGCAAGGCGGCGGAGGCCGAGCCTCTGTTCGAGCAGGCGCTGGCCATCCGGGTTGCCGCGCTACGTGAAGGTCATCCCGACATTGCCACTGCGCAACTGCGGCTCGGTCATGCGCTCGCCGCGCAAGGCAAGTTCGATCGGGCGCTGCCGCTGTATGAGCAGGCGGTGGCGGCGCGGCGCGCGACGTTCGGCCCGGATCACCCCGCGCTGGCCGAGGCGCTGATCGACCAGGCTGAACTGTTTATGGCGGTCGGACGCACCGCCGATGCGGTGGCGGCGGCGCGCGAGGCGGCCGACATCGTCCGCCGCCGCCGGCTCGGCCGCATCGGCGATGCGCGCGATGGCGATGGCGCGCAGCAGGCGGTCGGCCGTGCCGAAGCTATCGACGCCAGCCGCTTCGATCCGCTGGCTGGCGCCTTCGCGATCCTGATCCGCGCCGCCTGGGAGCGCGCAGCGGTGGCGCCGCAACAGGCCGCCGCCCTCCGCGCCGAAGCCTTCCTCGCCGCACAGGATCTTTCCGTTTCCGTTGCAGCGCGCAGCATGGCGCGCACCGCCGCGCGCACCGCTGCCGGCGAGGGGCCGCTGGGCGATCTCGTGCGCCGCCAGCAGAGCTTGTCCGACCGCGCCGCGGAACTCGATGCCGGCCTGCTCCGGCAATTGGTGCGCGGCGATGCCGTGCGGATCGCCGACATCCGTGCGCAGCTCGACGCGACCGCTACGCTGTTGGCCGAGGCCGACCGCCAGCTCCGCGAGGCGTTTCCGGATTATGCAAGGCTGATCGGGTCCGAAAGCCTGCCGCTCGATGCGACGCAGGCGCGGCTCGATCGCGGCGCCAGGCTGTTGATGATCGTTCCTGCCGGCGCGGATCTCTACAGTTTCGCAATAGGTCCACAGGCGATGATGTGGTCGCGTTTGGCCGGGGGTGCGGTCCCGCTGGCGGCTCGTGTGCAGGCGCTGCGCTGCGAGGTCGACTCGAAGCGCTGCGGCGATCGATCGGACGTCTGGCCGAGCTTCGACCGGCAGGCGGCTTTCGCGCTTTATCGCGACCTGGTCCGTCCGGTGGAGCCGGTGCTCGCCGGCGCCAAGGCGCTGTTCGTGGTGACGGGCGGTGCGCTCGCCGAATTGCCGCTCAGCCTGCTGTCGACAGACGACAGGGACGATGCTTCGGCCGGCTGGTTCGGCGACCGCTATGCGATCATCACGCTTCCCGCCGTCTCCGTGCTGCGGGCGACGGCAGCGAAGCCAAGCGTCAACCGCGCAACCGGGGCCGTGGTTCAGTTCGTCGGCTATGGTGCGCCAACCTTTCTCGGTCCGCCGAGCGGCGACCGCATGCTCGACGATTTCCTCAAGATCCCGCAGCCGGTGGATCGCGCCGGCCAAGGGCTGGCCGACCCGACGGCGTTACGCGAGCTGAGCCCGCTGCCGGGCACCGAGATCGAGCTGAAGGCGATGGCGGCATCGCTGCGCGCGCGGCCGGATCTGCTCCATCTCGGCGCCGCTGCGACGGAGGCGTCGGTTCGCACCGATCCGGCCGTCCGCGACGCCCGGATCCTCGCTTTTGCCACGCATGGCATCCTGCCGGGTGAGATTGGCGGCCTGCGCGAACCAGGCCTCGCCTTCACGCCGCCGGAGAGCAGCTCGCGCGAGGATGACGGCCTGCTCGCTGCGTCGGAAGTAGCCGGCATGCGGCTGACGGCGGACTGGGTGATCCTGTCGGCCTGCAACACCGCCTCCGCCGACGGCACGCCGGGAGCGGACAGCCTGTCGAGCCTGGGCCGCGCCTTTCTCTATGCTGGCGCGGGGTCGCTGCTCGCGAGCCGGTGGCGAGTAAGCGACGATTCAACGGCAGCGCTGACAGTGGAAACGCTGATCGCCCGCAATGCCGGGCTGAGCCGCGCCGCGGCACTGCAACTGGCGATGCGCACGGTCCGCACCGGCCGTCGTGCCGACGGCTCCTCGCTGCCCGGCTGGCAGCCGCGCTGGGCGCATCCTGCGGCCTGGGCGCCATTCACGGTGATAGGGAGCGACGATCGCTGAACAGCGCGCAGAGCGCTATTGGTGCGCCTATTCGTGCGGCCGCAGCATCTCGTTGAGCTTTTCGACGACCTCGGCCATCGGTTCGGTGACGGTGACGCTGCGGCCTTCGCCGAAGCGTATGCGGGTTCCGTCGGTCACCGAGGATATGAAGGTGATCTGCGACGCATTGACCGCCGTTTCGACCCTGTCGGCACCCACGAACATGACGAGCATTGGCTTCCTCTCCCTCTGCTGAACGGCGACGATAGCGCGCTGGCCAGCCGCGGCCAGCAAATAATCAACGCCGATGGATCATCAGCTCAGCCGAGCGGTGTCCGGCATCGGCGGGCGGTGTGCAGCCCGCGCAGGAATCCCCGCCTGGCATAGCCCGCGTCGATGGCCACGTTCAGCCGACGCTGCGCTGGGGCGGCGCCGGTGATTTCGCGCACCAGGCCGCGGAACGGAATCAGCGAGTTGACGACGGTCTGCCCGCCCGCTTCGGCGAGTTTGCCGGCGCGATTTTCCTTCTTGGCCGGCCCCGCTCTGAAATCCGGACCGAGCGCTTCGCTGAGCTCGGCGAAGGAGGCGGCGATTTGGCGGCACGTCGTGGCTCCCTCCAGGCTGTAGGGATCCTCGCGTGCCGCGAGCAGGACCGGCGGAAATTTGGTGCGTGCCACGCCGACATCCTTCACGGGCTGCGACGCGATCCGCCCAGCGCTGTCCCGAACCGACCTCATCCGATCGCCTTCCGCGGACTTCGCTTCGTTGCCGTCGATCGGTGCAGCGGGTTGCGCGGCGCCCAACGTCAGCACGGCCGGCAGGATAAAAAGGCCAATCTTCTTCATGCTTCTCTCCTCGCGACCAATAGCTGGCGCCGATATCAACCGACTATTCCTGCCGCGTAGCGCCAAGCAGCCGCGTACACACGCCGAGACGTATCAACGCGCCATCATAGATTAGCGCTGCATCGGCGCGACCATCTATCTTCGGGGATGCCAGTTACCCCCCCAGTTATCTGGTATGCCCATGAATGTCGCCAGGTCGCTCCTCCCCCCGTAGCGGCCTGGCGACTGGCAGTTGGGGCGGCCGCCGATCGGCCGCTCATTCCTTGCGCCATCGTGCTATTGCCTCTTCATACTCGCTGCGCTTTTGGTCGCGGATGCGCGAAAGCCGTTCGGCCTCGCGCTCATACCTGCGTTCGAGATCCCGGCGGCGGCGCACCAGATCCGCTTCCTCTCGCGCAAGTTGTTCCACGGCCTCGTCACGAGCGGCGTTGGCCTGTTCCAGCGCCTGTTCGGCCCGATCCAGTTCTTTGCGGCTCGGGCGCGGCAGGGCGGCTGGCATGGCAGGGGCGCGGCTGGCCCTGCCGCGCGGCCGGTCGCTCTTCGTGAGCGCGGCGAGATGTTCACCGACCGAGCCGCGTACTTTCTTTATCACCTCACCTGGCTTGGCGAGCGGTTCCGCCATCGCAGCCTCGTCGGTGATCTGCTCGGCCGCGCCGGTCGCGAACAGATTATGGTCGCTGCCCCAGGCTTCGAGCGCCGCCTTCTGGCTGGGCGCCGCGACATAGGCGTCGTGGAAGCCAACCGTCGTTTTGAAGACCTTGAGCTTCTTTGCCGCCATCACCGGTTTCCACCGCCTCTCAGCCTTCGCCTCCGTGTGGAACGCACGGGGTCATGCTAAGTTTAGAAGGCGTATCGCCCGCGCGATGGCGGCCCCCGGAGAGATGATCATGGCTGATGACCGGGATCCCGAGTGGACCGAAGCTGATCTGGAGCTGGTGCAGCGGCTCGACGTGGCTGGCGCATCGGTGGCGGAGATCGCCCGTCGTCTCGGGCGTAGCGAGCATGCAATTCGAGACCATCTGCCCATCGTCAGGGCGCGCCTCGGCACACCACCCACGCCCCGCGGTGGCGACAACGAGGAGCAGGGCTGGTTCGGGCCCGACGAGGAGGGCGATGTCCCGCCGCCATCGGAAGGGCAGCAAGACAAGCTCGCAGCGTGGGTCCATAACGATCCTGGTCGCGAATGACGGATGTACCGGGGCGGATCAATCCGCCCCGGCCCGTCAGGCGCTGGCAAGCGCCTCGACGTCGTGCTGCCACGCGACGATCTGGTCCTTCACGGCCAGCTTCATCTTCTTGAGGCGGGCCAGCTCGGTTTCGTTGGGCCTGAGCTTGCGCGCTTCATCTGCGACGAGCTGTTCCAGCCGCGCATGTTCGCGTTCAAGATAGGCGAGGAACTTGTTCGACATGCCTTCCTCCTGCTCAGCTATCGAGTGACTTCAGCGCGTTGAGGACATCGTCCACCGGTACCGGTCGGTCCAGCTCGGCGGGGCGGCGAAGTGCCGGTTTCCCGGATATGGCTGAGGCATCAGAAGCCCAGGATGCGAGGATGGCGCGCTTGACCTCGGGTTCGAGGCTCGGATGTTCGGCGACATCGAGGGGATGGCGAAAATGGGAGAGGGACATGGATCTGCCTCCTTTCTTCCTGTCACTCCTTCCAAAATGGCGAAACCGCCGAGTCGATATTTTGGCAATCGCCTTCGAGTCGTCAAGTGGTTCCAAAGGCTGGAAATTGCAGCTCCGCTTTATCGCTGGTTCAGGCCGGAAGAGGCGCGATGACGTCGGCGAGTTCACTGGGGCGGAGTTCGCGGACCAGCTGGCTGCGGTCGCACTGCGCGGGATCTTGTCGGGCCGCCAGCGGAGGAAGCGGGTGCCGTGGCGGAAACGGCCGTCGGTAATCTGATCGTAGATCACTTCCGCCACCAGGTCCGGCTGCAGCGGAATCCATGGCTTCTCCTTGCCGGCATTCCAGCGGCTCGGGCCACCGGGCCGGTCGCCGGTGAAGCCGGGCCCGCCGCGATGCCGCTCGACGATCGCGCCTAACTGCCGGCGGTCCTCCGCGGCAAAGGCCGAGGTAAAGCCGACATGGTCGAGCTTGCCGGTTTCGGCGTAAAGACCGAGAAGCAGCGACGCGACCTCGCCCTTGCCGGTTTCGCGATAGCCGCCGACCACGCAGTCGGCGGTGCGGAGCTGCTTGACCTTGACCATCGCGCGTTCACCGGCGCGATAAGGTTCGTCGAGCGGCTTGGCGACGACGCCATCGAGCGCGCCGCCGCTGTCGTCGAGCCAGCGCTGCGCGACGCCGACGTCGGTCGTCGCCGGAGACAGCAGCAGATCGGGCCTGTCGAGATCCTCGAACAGCGCGAGCAGCGCCGCGCGCCGTTGCCGCAAGGGGGCATTGTCGAGCCGTTCGCCGCGCCACGACAGGCAATCGAACAGGATGAACTGGGCGGCCGCTTCACGAACCAGGCGGGCCACGCGGCTGGCCGCCGGATGGAGACGCGCCTGCAGTGCTCCGAAGGAGAGATGGTCGCCCACCGGAATCACCAGTTCGCCATCCAAGGCGAACGCCCGCTCCGGCACGGCCTCGAGCGTGGCGACGATGTCGGGGAAATATCTGCCGAGCGGCTTGCCGGATTTCGAGGTCAGCGAAACAGCGCCGCCGCGTCGCACGGCAATTGCGCGGAAACCGTCCCATTTGGGCTCATATTGCCAGCCCGGCCCCTCCGGAAGCGCGTCGGCGAGACGCGCCTCCATCGGCTGGATCGGCGGGTCGGCGCCGACCGGATCGGCCGCGTCCGTCGTCACGCCTTGTCCGCGGTACCCGGCTCGGCCAGCTTGCGATGGGCCTGGGCGAGCGTGCCGGCGGGCGTGACATTGGCCGCAGTCACCTGCAGCTTGTTCTTCCAGCCAGAAACGATGTGACTGTCGCCCTTCATCATCGCGTCCCAGCCATCGCGCGCGACCTTGCCGGCGTCGTCCTTCTCCTGCTGCCCGACCTTGGTGTCCATCATGTCGGCGCGGTCGAAGAATTCGGTTTCTGTCGGTCCCGGCATCAGGGTTGTGAGGGTGACGCCCTCATAGTCTTTGATCTCGTTGCGCAGCGCGTCGGTGAAATTGTCGATGAACGCCTTGGTGCCGTTATAGACCGCGTTGAAGCTGCCCGGCATGTAGCCGGCGATCGAGCCCGTCACGAGGATGCTGCCGGCGTTGCGCGCCACCATCTGCTGCAGCACCTTCTGGAGCAGGTAGACCGTGCCGGTGACGTTGGTATCGACCACTCGGCGCCAATCCTCGACCTCCTGTTCGATGAACGCGCGTCCCAGGCCGCGGCCGGCGTTGGCGCACAGCACGTCGATCTGCCGCCCGGCGGCGGCGCGCAGCAGCTCGTCGACGCCCTCCGTCGTCGAGAGGTCGGCCTCGACCGATCGCACCTCCACGCCGTGGCGGCGGAAGTCGGCGGCGGCTGCGTCGATCAGCGGCTCGTCCGCCGCCACCAGCAGGTCATGTCCGTGCTCGGCGGCGATGCTCGCCAATTCGAAGCCGATGCCGGTGGAGGCGCCCGTCACGATTGCGAATTTGTTGGCCATGTCGCTTCTCCTCGAACGTCACGCGGCCAAGGCCATGCCGGGTTTCAGCACGATCTTGGTCACTTCGTTCTGTTTGTCGTGGAACATCTTGTAGCCCTCGGCCGCCTGTTCGAGCGGCAGTCGGTGGCTGATCAGGAAGGTGGTATCGACCTTGCCCTCGACGATCGCATTGAGCAGGCCGGGCATATAATGCTGAACGTGGGTCTGGCCGGTCTTGAGGGTCAGCCCCTTCTCCATCAAGGCGCCGAGCGGGAATTTGTCGACGATGCCGCCATAGACCGCCGGCATAGATACGCGTCCGCCCTTGCGGCAGGCGACGATCGCCTGGCGGATCGAGTGGATGCGGTCGGTGCCGAGGAAGGTCGACGCCTTGATCTGGTCGATGACATTGTCGACGAAGAAGCCGTGCGCCTCCAGCCCCACTGCGTCGATCACCGCGTCGGGGCCGATGCCGCCGGTCATCTCCATCAGCGCCTCATAGGTCTTGCTCTCCTCGAAGTTGAGCGTCTCGGCGCCGAAGCGGCGCGCCAGTTCGAGCCGATGCGGGAAGTGGTCGATCGCGATCACCCGCTCGGCACCCATCAAAAAGGCGGATTGCACCGCGAACAGCCCGACCGGCCCGCAGCCCCACACCGCGACGGTGTCGCCCGGCTCGATGTCTGCATTTTCCGCCGCCATCCAGCCGGTCGGCAGGATGTCCGACAGGAACAGCACCTTGTCGTCGTCCATGCCTTCCGGGACGACGATGGGCCCGACATCGGAGAAGGGCACGCGGACATATTCGGCCTGTCCGCCAGCATAGCCGCCGGTCATGTGGCTATAGCCGAACAGGCCCGACATCGGCTGGCCGTACAGCTCCATCGCGATGTCCTGGTTATCGGCGGGGTTGCCGTTGTCGCAGGCGGAATATTGATGCTTGCCGCAGTGGAAGCAGCTTCCGCACGAGATGGTGAAAGGCACCACCACGCGCTGGCCCGTGCGCAACGTCGATTTTGGGCCGGTTTCGACCACCTCGCCCATGAACTCGTGGCCGAGGATGTCGCCTTTCTGCATCGTCGGGATATAGCCGTCGTAGAGATGGAGATCCGAACCGCAGATGGCGGTGGAGGTGATCCTGATGATCGCATCACGCGGGTTGAGAATCTCAGGGTCGTCGACCGTTTCGACGCGGACGTCGTGCTTGCCGTGCCAGGTGAGGGCGCGCATGGCTCAGTCCTTCTCTTTTTCGAACTCGGCCCGGGTGCGCGACGATGTGGCGATTTCACCCGTTTCCATCAGCTGCTTGAAGCGGCGCAGGTCGCGCCGCGCCTGGATTGCGGGCTCGCGCTGGAAGATCTTGGCGATCACCTTGCCGACCACGCCGGCGGGCGGATCATAGACGATCGTGGCGGTCACGGTTGTGCCGCGCCCGCCGCTGGCGTCGTGGAAGTCGATCCGGCCGCTATTGGGCACGTCTGCGCCTTCAACCGAGGCCCAGGCGATCAACTCGCCCTCGCGTTCCTCGGTGATTACCGAATCCCATTCGACGGTCTTGCCGGCCGGCGCGCGCACCACCCAGTGCGAGCGGCGCCCGTCGAGCACATCGACGCGCACCACATTGTCCATGAAGGAGGCGAGGTTGGCGAAGTCCCGCCAATAGGCATAGAGTTCGGCGCGTGGCCGGTTGATGGTAACGGTGCGGCCGATCAGGGACGAGCCCTTGGCCTCCACCAGGCTGGCGGCGGCTTCCTCCACTGCGTCGCTGCGTTTCGATGTCGATAGTGGCGCGTCGTCCCGCGCAGTGCGGACCTGCGTGTCGTCCATGCTGTCCTCCGCTTGGTGAAACGGCTCAACTGCACGAGCGCGCAGGTCGTTCCTATCGTTGCGGCGTCGACGACGACTTTCCAGCGGAGGCGCTAAATCAGGTTATTCCAGGTCAAGATCCAGTGCTGAGACTATGATGTGGGTCCTGTGGTCCACGCGCCGGCCCTCGGAGCAGCGCGCGTCGAGCAGCCGCTGGACAGCGCGGACGATCTGGTCGTAGCCTTGGTCTATCACTTTCTGCGTATCGGCGCTGCTGCCGAGCGGGCACAGCTTCATCGTGGCGCTGGTGTCCAGCTCGACGAGGATTGGTTCGGTACCGGCCAGGCCGCAAAGCACCGGCTTCGTACTGTCACGGCTGCGATGCTCCAAGATGACGCGGTCGATCATGCTGTTCTCTCCCCCACTCGACATCCGGAGAATAGGCAGGCGACGAGGCGTGACCCTAAGCAGGATTAATCGCCCGCACGGCCGGTCGCAAATCTGCGGCGGCTTGTCGTCGAACGACAGTCATGTTCTCGCTGGAGGGCAGTCCGGGCGCCCCGTGACACCCTCGCCCAGATCACGGAACGGGTCGTTTCGATCTGCCCGAGCCACTTGTCTCACGCCTATGCGGAAGTATTGGACGCGCACGATAACTGAGCATAGCACTAACCTTACCGCCGGCTATCGGCGGAACCGAGCGGAACCATGGCCGACAGACCTGCCCCCGATCCCGACTTCGAATCCCTGCTGCGCCATATACAGGAAAGCCGCAGTCTTGATTTCCGCGGCTATAAGCGCACCAGCCTGCGTCGGCGGATCGCCCTGCGTATGGAGGCAGTGGGCGCCGATGATTTCTCGGCGTACCGCAGCTATCTTGAGGCGCAGCCGAGCGAGTTCGAGGATTTGCTCAACACGGTCCTGATCAATGTCACATCGTTCTTCCGCGATGCGGATGCGTGGGAGGTGCTGAAGTCCGAGGTGATTCCCCAGCTTGCCGCAAGGGAGGATGAACGCAACATCCGCGTCTGGAGCATCGGCTGCGCAAGCGGCGAGGAGGCTTACTCGATCGCGATGCTGCTGGCAGAGGCGCTGGGCATGGTGGAGTTCAGTCGCCGGGTGAAGATCTATGCGACGGACCTGGACGAGGAGGCACTGAAGGTCGCACGGCTCGCCAATTATGCGCCGCGGGATGTGGAAAATGTGCCGCCGGAGCTGCTCGCAAAATATTTCGAGCGTACAAACAATCATTATGTGTTCGAACGCGAGCTGCGCAAATGCGTGATCTTCGGCCGCCACAACGTCGTCCATGATGCCCCGATCTCGCGGATCGATCTGCTGATCTGCCGCAACCTGCTGATCTATCTTGAGGCAGAAACCCAGGCCGTGGTGCTGCCACGCCTTCACTATGCGCTGAGCCGAGAAGGCTATCTCTTCCTGGGCAAGGCCGAGACGCAGCTGGCGCGTTCATCGCTGTTCCGGCCGATCGAGATGAAGCATCGCATCTTCATGAAGGTGCCGCAGGAATATCGCCGGCCGATCAGCCGGGGCTTTCCGACGCGAAGCCTGGGTCGTCCGGATGTGCCGCTTGCTACCGCCGAACTGCTCGAGGCGGTGGTCAAGGACATCGGCCACGCCTTGATCGTCGTAGACGACGGCGGAGCGGTGGTGTTGGCGAACCCGCAGGCGCGCCTGCTGCTCGGCATAGGCGAATCCGATGTCGGGCGGCCCTTCCAGGACCTGCCGATCTCCTATCGGCCGATCGAGCTCAGGGGGCCGATGGACGAGGTGTTTCGCCAGCGGCGTGGCGTTCGGCTCGAGGACCAGGAATATCGGTTGAACCAGAGCGAGGTGATGCGGCTGAGCGTCGACCTGCGCCCGTTGCTCCGGCCAGATGGCAGCGTGCATGCGGTGTTGTTTGCCTTCTACGACCAGACCAGGGTCCACGGGCTCCAGCGCGAGCTCGAGGCGGCACAGGAAAATCTCGAGCAGTCGATCGAGGAGCTCCAGTCGGCGAACGAGGAGCTGGAGACCACCAACGAGGAACTCCAGTCCACCAACGAGGAACTGGAGACCACCAACGAGGAGCTCCAGTCGACCAACGAGGAGCTCGAGACCCTCAACGAGGAGGCGCGCTCTTCGAACGAGGAGATGGAGTCGGTCAACGAGGAACTCCGCATCCAGGCCGAGCAGGCGGCCAGCTATAGGCTGCACCTGGAATCGGTGCTGCGCGCGATGAACGGCGGCATCATCGTGCTCGACGACAAGCGGCTCATCCAGAGCTGGAACCGCTGGAGCGAGAATTGCTGGGGCCTGCGCGCGGAGGAGGTTATCAATACCAGCTTCGATGCGCTCGACATCGGCCTGCCGATCCACCAGTTGCGCGACGCCCTCGCAGCCGTGCAATCTGGGCGCGTGGAGCAGGAGGAGAAGCTGCTCGAGGGGCTCGATCGTCGAGGGCGCCGCATCCTGTGCCGCATCCGGATTTCGGGTCTTCAGGAAGACGACGACGTCATGCACGGTCTGGTGATGGTCTTCCAGGATGTCACCGAAGAGCGGGCGCAGGAGGAATATGGCCGCTATCTGGGGCGGATCATGGGCCGTGCGCTCAACGAGATCTATTTCCTGGATCCGGCAAGCCTGCGCTTCACGCTCACCAACCATGGGGCCCAACGCAAGCTGGGCTACACTGCGGCACAGCTGGCCCAGATGTCGCTACCCGATGTCCTGGTTGGCGTTGCGGCTGCCGACGTACGGGCGTTGCTGGTGCCGTTACGGAGCGGCGCGAAGGACGAGGTTGTATTCGCAACGGCGATCCGCTGCGCGGATGGCAGCACCTATCCCGCCGAGATCTGTACCCAGTATTTCGGCGAGGAGCAGCCGCCGATCTTCGTGGCCATCGTCCATGACATCAGCGACAGAACGCAATTGCAGCCCGGCGAATAAAGTCAGGGCGCGGGGCTGGCGACATGTTCGTGCGGCACTGTCGCTAGGTTTCTTCGTCCGCCACCGGCTTTCGCAGGCTTTCCATCGCTTCCTCCAGCACGTCGATCAGATGCTCGGATTCGGCGCGGGCCATATCCCAGCGATGTTTGGCGAATTCCAGTCCCTGCGCATCGGCGCTCTCCCCCATCTGCTGGAACAACCGCAGGCGATCCCGGTGGGTGCGGACCGCGATGCCGAGCGCACGTTCCAACTCGTCATTCTGCGCGGTCGCCAGCCCCAGCGAAGTGAAGGCATGGCCGACCTGGCAGCGAAAGCGCAGTTCCTCCTCGGCCTGGATCTGGTTGAGCACGCCGCCGCAATCGGGGCAGGAGATGTGGCTCGGCCGACCAGGGGTAATGATATCGGGCTCCATGACGGCAAAATCCTGTGCAGCGATCTGGTCCTCGATCTGATATTCGTCCGGTATCGGGACGCTCGGTCCGGAGGCTTCGCCGGCGAGGCGGGATAGCAGCGCCGGCAGTTCCGCCAGCGCCACCGCGTGATCGACGTGATCGCGCCTGAGAGCGTTGCGCGGCATGGAAGGCCACTCGGCATCGTCGGGGTGCTGGATGATCGACGTGCCGCCCGCAGCCTTGATCGCGATCAGGCCATCGGTGCCGTCGTCGAGCAGGCCGGTCAGAATCATCCCGATGGTACGCGATCCGTAGTGGATGGCGGCGGAACGAAATAGCGGGTTCACCGCCGGACGGGTGCGGTTCTCATATGGGCCGCGGCGCATCAATATCCTTCCCGGCCTGAGCAGCATGTGATAATCGGGCGCCGCCACATAGACATGGCCTGGCTCGATCTCCTGCCCGTCGACTGGCGATATAGCGCGAAGCGGACCAGCCTTGTCGAGAAGTTGCGGCAAGACGCTACGGGCGGACGGGGACAGGTGCTGGGCGACGAAGACAGCCGCCGGAAGGTCGCCGGGCAGGCCGGCACAGAGGCGTTGCAAAGCCTCCACGCCGCCGGCCGACGAGCCAACTACGATGATGTCCTTGGTAGACAAGGCCTGCTCCTTCGAGTCGATAACGATGCAAATGACGCGGAGGGTGCAGGGCTCGAAATAAGTTGGCGTCTTTTAGCATACTATTGCGTTATCCTGCGTATGACGGGGTTCGAAAATGATGGCCAACTATGACGAAGCGCGTGGCGATCTGAGGTTGCTGGACGAGGTCGAGCAGTTGAAAACCGCGCTCGAGTCCGCGCTCGAAGAAAATGACCGCCTCGTCGACGACCGCGATCGCCTGCTCCGGCGGGTGGCTGGCCTGTCGCACGAGTTGCAGGCGATGCACAGGCAGTTCGCCACGCTTCGTCTGAACGAGGAACCGACGGATGACGCCGCAGTACGGCTGAACCAGAGCGAGGAGGAACTGCGCGTAGCCTTCGAGGAAATGCAGGTGCTCACCGAGGAGCTCGAAGCGGCCAACAGCACCCTCCACGAGGCCAACCAGCATCTGGATCGACGGGTCGAGGAACGAACCCGCGAGGTGCAGGATATCAATCGCACGCTGGTGCAAACCGAAGCGTCGCTCCGCGCCATAGCCGATCTCGTGCCCGATCTGCTGTGGCGTACCGACGCCGCCGGTGACGCCAACTGGTTCAACCGGCGCTGGTTCTCCTACACCGGGCAAAATGAAGCGGAGGCCCAGGGCCGCGGCTGGATCGACGTGGTTCATCCGTTGGACCGCGACGCGGCAAGCGCCAACTGGGCCGTCACGATATCCGAGGGCTGGGCCTATCAGGCCGAATTGCGGGTCGGCGATAGAAAGGGCGGCTATCGCTGGTTCCTGATCAGGGCGGAGCCGCTGCGGGACGATCGGGGCAAGATCGTCGCGTGGTTCGCGGCCGGCACCGATATCCACGACCAGCGCAACATGCTCGATGCCTTCAGGCAGAGCGAGTTGCGCTTCCGCACGCTGGTCGAGGGCATGCCGCAACTCGTGTGGCGCGCGCTGGACGGAGGCCAGTGGACATGGTCCAGCCCGCAATGGACAAGCTATACCGGACAGGGCGAAGACGATTGCCGCGGGATGGGCTGGCTGGAAGCATTTCACCCCGACGATCGCGCCGACGCGCGGGCGGCCTGGCGCGATGCCGAGGAAAGAGGAGTGCTCGAGTTCGAAGCGCGTATCCTACACCTGGACGAAGGCCGCTATCGCCATTTCCGTACGCGCGCATTGCCGGTCGGTGGCGACGATGGCGCTCCGGTGGAATGGCTCGGCACCTCGACCGACGTCGACGACATCCTTCAACTGCAGCAGGAGCAGGCGGTGCTGGTGGCCGAGCTCCAGCACCGGACGCGCAATCTGATGTCGGTGGTGCAATCGGTAACCGCCCGGACGCTGAAGGACAGCGATACCCTCGAAGAGTTCGAGAAGTGCATCGACGACCGGCTCCAGGCCCTGTCGCGTGTGCAGGGCCTGCTTTCGCAACGCGACGGCATGAGAGTTACCTTCGATGCGCTGCTGCTATCGGAGCTTTCCGCGCAAGTGCCGTTAAACCGCGCCGAATGGGCGGAGCGCATATCGCTGAATGGCCCAAAAGGAGTATCCCTCCGTTCCGCCGCAGTTCAGACGCTTGCTCTGGCCTTGCATGAGCTTACGACAAATGCTGTGAAATACGGAGCATTTTCAAACGCAGATGGGGTTCTCGAAGTGTATTGGCGTGTCGGAGCCGCAGAAGGGGATGAACGTCCCCTGTGTATCGAGTGGCGGGAGCGTGGCGTCGGCACGATGGCCGACGACGAACGGCCGCGCGGAAGTGGTTATGGCAGGGAATTGATCGAGCGCGCGCTGCCCTATTCGTTGGCTGCGCGGACGAGCTATGCGTTCGAACTCGATGGCGTGCATTGTACGATAGAGGTCGGCGTTCCCTGCGAAGACATACGGTTGGAGACAAGCAATGGCTGATCAGAAACTCAAAGGATGTCAGATCCTTATCGCCGAGGACGAGTATCTTCTGGCCGACGATCTGCGCGACGAGCTGAGCCAGCTGGGCGCAGATATCCTCGGTCCGGTACCATCGGTAGACGAAGCCGCGACCCTGATCCGGGCGCAGACGAAGATCGACGTGGCGGTGCTGGACATCAACCTGCGGGGCAAGATGATCTTTCCGATAGCGGATCTACTGAAAGAGCGCGGCATTCCGTTTATCTTCGCGACCGGCTATGACGAATGGGTGGTTCCCGAACGCTTTGCTGACATCACGCGGCTGGAAAAGCCGCTGAAGGCGTACCGCATCGCCGAGCTGGTGCATACCATGCTTGCCTGAGTTCGCGGCTGGCCGCCACGGCTACCGGCTGCCACCTACAGGCGCGTCCCCGCCCTTGGCGGGTCGCCGCTCCCTATGCTTGATGCGCAACGCTCCGTCTCCCGCCTGCGGGTCCGAGTCATGATCTTCCGCACCGCCGCCGCCACCCGCCGCAGCTCCGCTGCCGACGGCCACGCCGCTGCCTTCCTGGGGCGCTCGTCGACCACGGTTCTGTTCTGCCGGTAGGCCCGCAGTGCGGATCGGCGGACCGGGCTGCGGCCGGCTCGGTTCCTGGTCGCCCGTATAGCCGCTCTTCAGTTCGGGTGGACCGGTCGTCTTGCCGCGATCCCTCATCATCTCCTCCTCGTTCAGCCGGCTCGCTCAGCCGGTACCCCCGTCGTCGGTGGGCTCGGCCCTCGCGATCTTCAGCAATTCCTCGGGCGTCAGGCCCGCCGGGATGGCGCCTTGCAGGGTCCCGTCCCCCGCGGCCGCGTGCGCCTGATCGGTCGCAGCGCCAGAGGGGCTATGCTCGGGATCGTCCCGAGCAGGCTGGATAGTATCGCCGGGCTTGCCATCATGCCAGTTCCGCACCCGAATAGCGCGCAATCTCCTCGGCATAGCGCGCCGTCAGCATGTCCTGGTCTCCGGCCGGCCCATGCAGCTTCAGCTCGACGAGCCAGTGGCTCTCCTCCTGATACATATGATGGACCACCGCGCCGCGAATATGCTCCAGCTTATCGATATAATTCTGCGAGGCGGGGTCCATCTTCTCGAGTACGGCCATCTGGACCTTGGCCGTGGCCTGCTCCTCATAGGCAAGGCTGGCGGCGCCCTTTTCGCCACTCTCGGCCATAGCCGGATAAAGCACTGATTCTTCCGCGTTGGAATGGCTGGTCAACAGCACCGCAAGGTCCTTTTGGGCAGCGGTACGCGCATGGGAGTCCGTGGCTTTTCGTACCTTGCCGAAGGCTGTCTCGATCTGTTCATGATGGTCGAGCACCATGCTGAGCCAGTCGCCGGGGCTTGCCGCCTGACGGGCATTGTGGCGGGCCGCCATGCGGTCCTGCTCGCTCTCGGCCGGTGTTACGGCGGCGACGATCCTGTCGAGGAAGGACATGTGCGGGCTCCTGATGCTTTTCCGGGAATCGCGCGGCCGGCGTGATGGTTCCGGCGTCCGCGACAGGACTGCTTCAGGACGGGGCCACCCGTTGCGGAGCCCGCCGTGCCCTATTTTTCAGCTCAGCTCAGCACGCACTCGAGCGGCAGGCGGATGCGGCACATCAGGCCGGTGGAGGAGACATCGATGATGGCCGATCCCGATAATTCGTAGGCGATGGCTTCCTTCAGCACCTCCGGGCCGAAGCCCTGCTTCTTGTCATTCAAGTCCGCACCCGGGATTTTTCCGGCTTCGGCCCAGTTGATCCGCAGGCCCGCTTCCGCGCCATGTGCCTCGATCGACCACGCAATGGCGATGCTGCCGCCGGCTGCCAGCGCGCCGACCTTGATCGAATTCACTGCCAGTTCGTGGATGGCAAGACCCAGCAGTCCCGCGGGCTTGGGCTTGATACGGAGCGGGCCGCCGTCCAGCCGCGCCTCCTTGCCAAGTCCGACGCCGAACGCGATCAGTTCGTCGGCGATCAGCGATCCGAGATCGATGCCCCCGCCAGGATTGCGCATCAATACCGACTGGACGCGGGCGAACGCCGAGATCCGGCCGTCGAGATTATTCTGATAGTCCTCGACGCTTTCGGAGTTGGCGGCGGTGCGGCGCGCGATCGATCGGACTACTGCCAGCGTGTTGCGCACGTAATGCTGCAACTCGGCGCGCGAGGCGTCCGCCTGAGCTTCCAGCTCGGCGGTCCTGGAGGCATCCTCCTCATGCCGCACCTGCGCCTGCTTGAGGGCGCTTCGGAGGGCGGCGATCTCGATCTCCTGTTGGTTCATCAGATCTCCACCGCCGGTGCGACATCCTTTTCGATGCTCGTCCCGGCCTCCGCCTGCCCAAGGTGGAGATAGTTGGGCGTGAACAGCACCGCGTGCTGCAGTCTCGCCAAGTCGGGAATCTCCAATATCCGGTCCTTCAGCACGATCAATCCCTCGGCGCGCATTTCCTGAAGAGTCCGGTTGACGTGCACTGGAGTCAATCCGGTCGCCTCGGCCAGTTCCGTCTGGGTGGGCGGCAGATCGCACATGTTGCCGCGCGTGAGCCCGACAGTCCGGAGCCGCAGGAACAGTTCGCAGAACAAGTGCCGATGCGCTCCAGCGCACTGCGCGAAAGGCTGACGGTCCACTGCCGCTGCATCGATATCGATGACAGCATTTGCCACCACAGCGCACGTCCGATCTTGGGGAATTCCTCGCAGATCTGGCCAACGCGCTCGTGCGGGATCTCGACGAACTGCAGTGCGGTCAGGGCGCTGATCGTATGGTCCATCTCCGCCAGCACGAAATTATTGAGATCGCACAAGTCGCCGGGGAGCAGGAAGCTGACGATCTGGCGGCGCCCGTCCTCCATCGTCTTGTAGCGATAGGCCCATCCCGACAGGATCAGGAACACACTGCGCGGCCGCTCACCCTCGCGGACCAGATCCACCCGCGCACCGACTCGCCGGATCCGATCGCGTGTGAGGGTGCGCAGCGCATCGCACTCTTCGTCGGATAGCTTGGTATAATTGCTGAGCCTGGTGGCTAGTACATCTTCGTTAGTCATGTGCAACCAACCCTAGGCCATTCAAAAATGTCGAGGACTGACATAGGTTAAGCGACTGTCGGCGAACCGGACCGCCGCGGTGAAGCGAGCAAAAAAACTGCTGTAGGGCCGGCTGTGCGCGGTGCGCCGCGGAGGCGGGCTCAGGCTGCGGCATCCTGCAGTCTGTCATGGTTCCACTGACTGCCGATTTCCTGCGCGAACCAGGCGCATGTCGCCTCCAGCCCGGTGCGGAGGCCGACCACCGGTTGCCAGCCCAATGTCGCCTGCGCCCGGCTGATGTCGGGCTTGCGGCGGCGCGGATCGTCGACGGGCAACGGCCGGAAGACGACATTGGCGGTGGTGCCGGTCATCTCCACGATCAGGGCAAGGAGGTCGTTGATCGTCACCTCATCGGGATTACCCAGGTTGATCGGTTCGTCGCGGTCGAGATCGCTCTCCATCAGGCGGATCAGGCCATCAACCAGGTCTGACACATAGCAGAAGCTCCGACTCTGCGTACCGTCTCCATAAATGGTGATATCATTCCCCGACAGCGCTTGGCAGATCAGGTTGGAAACGACGCGGCCATCGTCGGGATGCATCTGCGGCCCATAGGTATTGAAGATCCTGGCGACGCGAACCTCCGCACGGCTCATTCTCGCGAAGTCGAAGGTCATCGTTTCGGCCGCGCGCTTGCCTTCGTCGTAACAGGCCCGGGGGCCGGTGCAGCTTACCCATCCGCGATAATCCTCATGCTGCGGATGCGTTTCGGGATCGCCATAGACCTCGCTGGTCGAGCTCAGCAGGAAACGCGCGCCGGCACGCTCTGCAAGTCTCAGCAGGTGATCGGTGCCGACTACATTGGTGAGCATGGTATGCTCCGGGTCCGCCTGATATTGCGGGGGCGAGGCCGCGCAGGCAAGATTGTATATGCGCGATATGCGGCGTGTACACTCCAATATGTCCAGCGGTAGTGGATTGACGATGTCAGCTTCGATGAACTTGAAGCGCGGACTGGTTTCGAGCGAGCGCAGATTGACCGGCCGCGAGGTTTGGAGATTGTCGAGGCAGAGCACGGTTTCACCGCGATCGAGCAGCGCCCGGCACAGGTGAGATCCGATGAAGCCTGCGCCCCCCGCCACGAGCGTGATCTGGTCTGGGCGGTTGATCATGACAAGCTCCTCGTTACTTCAGCAATTCCAATGTCGATCTCGGGCGCACGCACGTGTGGGACGGCGCGAACCGGACCTGCCGCCTCGACCAGAAAGCGTTCGAGTTCCGCGGCGCGATGCGTTGCGCTATGGGATGCCAGGATCCTGGCACGAGCTGCGCGACCGATCGCGTAATGGTCGCGCCACAATATCTGCGCGACCCGCTCGCTGCTGTCAGCAAGGAGGATCTCGCGATCGGGCTCGAGCAGCGAGTCTATGCCGTCCCAGATGTCGGAGATGATCGGAGTGCCTGTTGCGGCTGCTTCGAACAGCCGCACCGATGGCGACCAGCCGGCGGCAATCATGTCGTCGCGGGTTACGTTCAGCGTAAAGCGAGAGGCGCTGTAGAAGGCCGCATGCTCGGTTGGGGGCAGATGGTCGATACGCTCGACATTGGCCGGCCATATGATCGAGTCCGGATATTGCGGCCCGGCGACCACGAAGCGCATGTGCGGCAGCGCGCGCGCCGGCTCAATCAGCAGCCGCTCCAGCCGCGGCTGGCGATCGGGGCTGTAGGTACCGAGATAGGACAGGTCCCAGCGCTTCGGCACGGGGAGTGATGGATAGGCGAGCGGATCGACCGAGCAATACAGGGCCCGCGCCGCCGGTGATCCGTAGTGCTGTTCCAGCAGGTCGAGCGTCGGGCCGCCGGTGAATGACAGATAGAGATCATAGCCGGCGATCAGGTCGGGCGTGAGATATTCATGATCGTCGCGCGCCAGCTTGGCCAGGGTTACCGGCGTGTCGATATCGTAGAAAGCGATCACGCCTTCCGCGACATCCTGCACGAAGCGCCCGACAGCGACGCCTTCGGGCACATAGGATCCGACGATCACAGCGTCTGCCGCGGCGATCGTGCCGCTCCAGCGGCGCAGCTCCGCCAGGTCCGCGTAGAAGGCGAGATCGCAATAGCCGGGATCTGTCAGGTCGCGACGGCTGGCATACCATGGCACGTCGCGCTCCAGGAACAGGATGTCATGGCCGCGCCGCGCGAAAGCCGACAGCAGTGCGCGATAGGTGGTCGCATGGCCGTTGCCCCAGGACGAGGACAGGCTGAGCCCGATGACCACGATCCTCATGCCGCAACCCGCTGGCGCGCGCGCAACTCGCGGAACAGGCGATCGACCAGTTCCGCACGAAGCCGATAGCTGTGCTCGGCCCGCACCCGGCGCAGCGCCGCGTCGCCGATCCGGCGAGCCCGGTCCGGCGTCAGTTGCGCCAGCAGGTCGGCGACATCCTGCCCGTCGCGCGCGACAAGGACTTCCTCGCCCGGCGTCAGGAACATCTCTATCCCTTCCCAGGCGTCGGTGATCAGGCAGGCGCCCGCGCCGGCCGCCTCGAAAACGCGCGTCGCCGGCGAAAAGCCGACGGCGGCCATGCTGTCGCGGGCGACGTTGAGCAGGGCGAGCGGTGTCGAGTTGAAGGCGTTGTGCTCGGCCGTGTAGACATGCCCGCGCGCCGACACATTGGCCGGGAGCGCGGCGCTCTCCCAGCCATTGCCACCGATCAGGAAGGTGCGATCCGGCAGCAGCCCGGCCGCTCCGAAGAAGAACTCCGCCACCCGCGCCTCGCGGTCGGGCAGGCGATTGCCCAGGAATGCCAGATCGGCGGCGAAGCGCGGGTCCGGCGGCACCGGGAAATGCGTGGTCGGATCGAGCGCGTTATAGATCGGCACGCAACGCAGCGCGCCAAATCCCTCATAGGCTTCGACGACCGGGGGGCCGCCGCCATAGGTCAGCACGGCATCCAGCCGCGGCGCCGCTTTCCGGACCGGGTGGTGCGGATCGCCGCGCATCTCGTCCAGCGTGGCCGCGGCGTCCACATCCCAAAAGATACGCAGCGCACCCGGACGACTGTGCGTCGAGATGCCTTCGAGCAGTTCGGCATCGAACACCCCGACGCCGCTCGCCTTGACCACGATGTCCGCGGCGCCCGCCTCGGCCAGCACCGAGCGCAGTCCCTCGGCGGTGGCTGGATACACCACCGAGCGCGCCCAGGCGGGCGGCTCGATGTCGCGGTGCTGCTGGCGATCGAATGCGTCGGGCTCGTAGAAGCTGATCTGGTAGCCGCGGCTGGCGAGCTCGCTGAGCAGTCCGCGGTAATAGGTCGCGGCGCCATTCCAGTAGGAGGATAACAGGCTCGATCCGTAGAAGGCGATCTTCATGCGACACTCCGGGCAGGGGCAGGGGTTTCGATGCTGCGCACGATCTCCAGCAGCTCATCGACGCGATGGCGGCAGGTGTGTCGGGCGAGGATCGTCTCGAGTCCTCTGGCTACCAGCGACGAACGCAGCTCGCCGTCGGCGGCGATCGCCCGGAGATGGCGGGTCATCCTGGCGCCGTCCTCGGCGACGAGATAGTCGTTGCCCGGCCGGAACAGGCTTTCACTGTCCTGCCATGGCGCAGAAACCAGCGGGATGCCGCAGGCGAGCGCCTCGAACATGCGGATCGTCGGGATGCCGGGCAACAGGGTGGCATAATAGCGGCGCGGGACATGCACGGTCGCGAGTGCCCGGGCAAAGATCGCTGGCACCTGCGCATTAGGCGCCCAACCATGATAGCGTACGCCATAGCGCTTCAGCGTCGCGAGCGCCTCGGGCGGGTAGCGGACGCCGTAGAGATCGAGCGGCAGCGGCGCTTCCTGCGCGGGCCGGAACAGGAAGCGCTCCAGCTCGGCACTGCGCTCTCCATCGCCCCAGTTGCCGATCCAGACCAGGCCGGCACGTTCTGTCTGGGGATGGGGAGGGTGGAACAGCCTCGTGTCGGCTGCCTCGTGCCAGGTCCAGACGCGATCGCCCCAGCCCCAGCGGCGATAGACCTCGGATAGCGCTTCGCCGAACGCCAGTACGCCGTCATAGCCGGAGAGGTCGAAGGCGCGGATCGCCTGCGGATCGCTGACGGCGCGGTGGTGGGTATCGTGGAACAACAAGGTGAAGCGGCCGCCCCGCCGGCGCAGGTCGCCGACGGCAGCGACGAGTGCCGGTTCGTTCCACTCGTGGACGATCACCAGCTCGGCATCGCCGATCAGGTCCTCGACATGGGGCTGGGGGCCGTAGCTGCGGGTCTTGAGGTCGGGATAGGCACGGGCGAACGCGGCGAGTCCGGCGCGGCCATGATCGGCGATCAGGTTGCTCAGGCTCCAATTGTCGCTAGGTTCGAGGGCGATCACCTGATGGCCGCGCGCCTGCAGTTCGCCGAGCACGCCGCGCAGGAAATGTGCATTGCCGTGGTTCCAGCAGGACAGCAGCGAGTGAGTGAAATAGACGACCCTCATCCGCACGCCCTCGCCAACCGGTTGGCGGAACGGGTCTGGAGCAGTGTCCGGTACGCCGACATCGTGGCCTCGCCCGTGGCGGCTGCCGAATAGCGCCGCGCGTGGCGTCGCGCCTCTTCGCCGCGCGACAGGCGGAGCGCCGCATCGCCGATCAGCGTCTCGATCGCCTCGGCGAAGCCGGCCTCGTCGTCGGGATCGACGAAGTGCGCGACGCCGTCCCACAGTTCGCGGAAGGTGGGAATGTCCGACAGCACCAGCGCGCAGCCAGCGGATGCCGCCTCCAGCACCGCAAGACCGAACGGCTCGTAGCGCGCCGCCGAGACGAAGACCGGACGCGCGGCGAGGTATCGGCCGAGCGTCGCCTCGTCGAGCTGGCCGAGCCTGTGGAGATGGTCAAAGCTGATCGCTTCGCCATGCGGCGCGATACACGCGCCGGCGGCCTTGAACGGAATGGTCAACCGTCCCGCGGCGCGATCCAGCACCGCGACATTCTTGCCGCTGTCCCACAGCCGGCCGGCTGTGAAAGCGAAGTCGTGCATCGCAGCCTTGGCCAGTGGCAGTTCGACACGGCCATTGTGGACGACACGCGGCGAATGCCGAAGCCCATGATGGGCATGTGTCGCGGCAGCAAAGCTGTGGGACGGCGTGAGCACCATGTCGGCCCGCTGAAGGCCCAGGCGGTGCAGCCGGTCGCGCCAGGCCAGGTCGTTGGGAAGCGGGCCAGCGCGGGTCGCACGCCACCATGTGCCGACGCAGCTGTGCGAGACGGCGAGCGTCGGCGCGTGGAAATCGACGGCCGCCGCCAGGGCAGGGCTGTTAAGATGGACGATCTGCGCCTCATAAGAGGCTGCAAGCTCGGCGATATGCTCGGCGGACGCCTCGACCTGAGCGCCGTCCGCCGCGATCCAGTCGAGATCTTCGCCAGTCTCGATCAGCGTCAGGCCGGCAATCGCCTCGGCAGCAAGAAGCTGCGTCGGCCCTGGCGGAGGGCCGAGTATGGCAAGGCCGACCTCGACATCCTGTGCGCAAAGGCTGCGGCAAAGATCGATTGAATATTGCCAGACGCCACCCACCGCATCGGTGGTCATGAAGACGCGCAGCTTCGCGCTCATGATGCGGCCGCCATCGCCTGCCCCCAGGGAAGCCGGCGCTCCTGCGCCAGCCAGCGTGCGAGCCCCTCGACCCCCTCGCGCCATGGCCGTTTCGGCCCCAGCCCGAGCGCGTTCTCCGCGCGCTGCGTGTCGGCGACGAAGTAGCGCTGGTCGCCGGCGCGCCAGTCGGCGAAGGCGATGTCGAGCTCGTGGCCGAGAAGGGTTTCGATATGGGCCAGCAGTTGCCGCAAGCTTACGGCGTTCTGCTGCCCGCCGCCGAGGTTGAACGCACGGCCGCGGATCGCGTCGATGCGCTGCCAGGCGGCGATATAGGCTGAGACGGCGTCGGACACGTCGAGAATGTCGCGAACCTGGTGGCCATCGCCGTAGATGGTGATCGGCGCGCCTTCGAGCGCGCGGATCAGGAAATGGGCGACCCACCCCTGGTCTTCCGTGCCCATCTGGCGCCGGCCATAGATGCAGCTCATCCGGAAGACCGCCGTGCGCAGGCCGAAACTGCGTGCATAATCCAGCACATATTGATCGGCCGCGCCCTTCGAGCAGCCATAAGGCGTGTGGAAATCGAGAGGCCGGTCCTCGGCGACCCCGTTGCGGCGGATAACGTCGTCGACCGGACGATGGCCTTTCGGACCGAGCGACAGCTGCAGGTCGTCCAGACCGCCATAGACCTTGTTGGTCGACGCAAAGACCAGCGGAGTCTCCGCTGCCTGGGTGCGGATCGCTTCGAGCAGGTTGACTGTGCCAAGCACGTTGATCTCGAAATCGTCGCGCGGATCATCCAGGCTGGTGGTGACCGCCACTTGGGCAGCCATATGGAACACCGCCTTGGCGTCGGCGACCGCGAGGGTCAGCCGCTCCGCATCACGGATGTCGGCGATGACGGTCGCGATCCGTCCCGGATGCCGGCGCTGGAGCCATGCCAGGTTGGTTTCGACTCCGGCCCGCGAGAGGGCGTCGTAGATGACCACGTCATGCCCTTCCCCGGCGAGGCGGTCGGCGATGTTCGATCCGATGAAGCCGGCGCCGCCGGTGATCAGAACGGGGCGGGCGTCGGTCATGCGACCAGCCCCCGTGCCTCTAGCTCAGCTCGCGCTTCGGCGACCCGATCGACCGCTTCCTGCTCGGCGACCCATTCCGCCAGTTCGGCCAGCCCGGCGGTGAAATCCTGCCGGGCGTGGAAGTCGAGCATTTGAGCGGCGAGGCTGGTGTCGCAGAAGCAGTGACGGATGTCGCCGGTCCGTGCCTTCCCGACGATTTCGGGGGCGATATCGTTCTTGCCCATCGCGTGAGCGAGTGCGCGCGCCACCTCGGTAACCGAGCGGTCCTGGCCGGATCCGATGTTGAAGGTGCCGCCCGCCGCCTGCGGCAGCACCAGCGCGTCGGCAAAGGCTCGCGCGACATCCGCGACATGCACGAAGTCGCGGCGCTGCTCGCCATCCTCGAAGATCATCGGCTGCTGGCCGTTGAGCAGTCGCGACGCGAAGATTGCGAGCACGCCGGTGTAGGGATTGGAGAGCGCCTGGCCCGGACCGTAGACGTTGAACAGCCGCAGGCAGACGCCCTCCATGCCATAGGGTCGGGTCATGATGTGGGTGGTGCGTTCCTGGACATATTTGTTGAGCGCATAGATCGAGGCCAGGTTCGGGCGTTTCCATTCCGGGGTAGCGACCGGCGCCAATGGCCGGCCCTGCGTGTCGAGCGGCTCCCAATTCTGCTGACCGTCGCGCAACGCCTTGCGCTCGGCATCTTCAATCAGCCTGCCGTCGGCATCGCGATAGAGGCCCTCACCGTAGATGCTCATCGAGGACGCCGTGACGACGCGACGGACGGGGTGATCGATCAGCCGTTCGAACAGCACCGCCGTTCCGACGTCATTGGCTGATGTGTAGCGCTCCACTTCGTACATCGACTGGCCGACGCCAACCTCGGCGGCGAGGTGGATGACGCTGTCGACGCCGCGCAAGGACGCGGCCACTGCGTCGCCATCGCGAATGTCGGCCCGGATGAACTCGACATCTCCCACGGGCGGTTCCGAGCCGATGCCGTGAACCTGCTCAATCAGGCTGTCGAGCACACGCACCTCATGTCCTCTGGCCAGCAACTCGGCACTGACCGCCCGACCTATGAAGCCGGCGCCGCCTGTGATCAGGATTTTCTCCACACTGCCTCCCTTGCCTAGTAAATATACCTATAAATCTATGTTAATACGTCCTTCGTAACTGATGTTACTTGCGAAAGATAACCAATGTGATTGGAGCCGTTAATACTTCTCGATAAATACAGGTTATATAGACGAGCTTCTTCATCATCTTGTTCCTATCCATCGGAACAGTTTGCCGTCGTTAATGCCCAGTTCATCGACAGATGTGGTTTTTATTGCAACTCTAAGGGGGATTGCGCTTTTTCAGCTTCTATGTTGATGCTGCCGTACCAAAAGCCGTGAGCGCGATTCTCTTCCTCGCGCGGCACGGCTCCCACGCCGAAGTTGGTCATATATTGTCGGGCCGGTCGCAGATCGGCCTGTCGCCAGCGGGGCGCGCGCAGGCTGCTTCGCTGGCGCTAAAGTGCGCCTTTTATGGCGTCCGCGAGATCCAGACGAGTCCCAGACCCCGCGCTCGAGAAACGGCGGAAGAGATTGCCGCGCAACTCGGCCTGGGCGTCGAAACCGCGGCGGCGCTCGACGAGATCGATTTCGGCAGCTGGACCGGCCGTCGCTTTGCCGATCTCGACGGTGACCCTGAGTGGCGGCACTGGAACGAGCGGCGCTCCGCTGCCTGCCCTCCGGGCGGGGAAACGATGGGCGCGGCGGCGGCGCGGATAGTCGAGCATCTCGATCGGCTGGCGGCCGAGGGGCGCAGCCATGTGCTGTGCGTCAGCCATTGCGACCCCATCCGGGGCGGGATTGCGCGCTATCTCGGCCTTAACCTAGACCATGTCCTGCGCTTCGACATCGATCCGGCGTCACTGAGCAGCCTTGCGATTGACGCCTCGGGAGGGCGGCTGTTGCGGCTCAACGAGGTGCCGCAATGAACCGCCCCCTGTCGAAGGAAGCGCTTCGCGCCAACATCGCCGCGCTCGGGCCGTGGTTCCACAATATCAACGTCCGCGGCATCTGGACCGCGCCCGACCATTTCCTGGGCGACTATCCAGGCGCCAAATTCCGTCGTTTCGCGGAAGGCCTGCCGGACGACCTCAGCGGCAAGTCGGTGCTCGACATCGGATGCAATGCAGGCTTCTACTCGATCGAGATGAAGCATCGCGGCGCCGACTATGTGCTCGGCATCGATTCCGACGATCATTACCTCGCCCAGGCGCGCTTCGTCGCGGATGCCCTCGGCTTCACTGACGTCGAGTTCCGGATGATGTCTGTCTATGATGTGGCACGGCTCGGGCGGCGCTTCGATGTCGTGATCTTCATGGGCGTGTTCTATCACCTGCGCCATCCGCTGCTCGCGCTTGATCTGATCCGCGAGCACGTCGCCGGCGACATGCTGATCTTCCAGTCGCTCACCCGAGGGGCCTCCCGCGTCGCAGCGGTGAAGCCCGACTACGACTTCAACGAGCCTGACGATTTCAACAAGCCCGGCTACCCGAAGCTCCATTTCATCGAGCATCAGTTTGCTCAGGACTGGACCAACTGGTGGGTGCCCAATCGTGCCGCGAGCGAGGCGATGCTGCGCAGCGCCGGCTTCACGATCGAGGCCGGTCCGACGGACGAAGTCTATCTCTGCCGCGTCGCCCCGGTCCCGTTCACGGGCTGGGGGCCGAGCGTGGGGGCTGTCTATCCAGCGCAAAAAGGTGACGAATGATCGAAGCGGCGATGATCTGGAACGAGCCGAACAACAAGTCGCACTGGGACCTGGAGGTCGACCCCGACTGGTCGCGCTACGCCGACTGCGTGCGCCATGCCGGCGCTGCTATCGCTGCGATGAATCCCGGCCTGACGCGGGTGTTGGGGGGCATGTCGCCGATTGATCCCTTCTGGCTCCAGAAGATGGAGGCGCATGGCGCGCTGGATTCCGTGGACGTGGTCGCGGTCCACGGCTTTCCGCTCGACTGGAACCTGTGGCCGATCCACGCCTGGCCCGACAAGATCGCCGAGATCGAGGCTGTGACCGATAAGCCTGTGTGGGTGACCGAGGTTGGCGTCGGCTCGTTTGGGGCCGAGGAGGTCCAATTGTTCGGCATCGACCGGACTGCCCAGCTGCTGGTGGGCCGGGTGCCGCGCGTCTTCTGGTACAGCCTTTACGATCTTCCGCAAAGCTGGGGTGCGACGACGCGGCACCGCGAGGCCGAGGGGTCGAGCTATTATCGGCATTTCTACATGGGGTTGATCCGCGAGGACGGGACCCCCAAGCCGGCGCTGGAACGCTACGCTGCCCATGCCGCCGA
This sequence comes from Rhizorhabdus argentea, assembly GCF_037861105.1. NCBI lineage: Bacteria > Pseudomonadati > Pseudomonadota > Alphaproteobacteria > Sphingomonadales > Rhizorhabdaceae > Rhizorhabdus > Rhizorhabdus argentea. The sequence goes on along the minus strand of NZ_JBANFK010000012.1, from coordinate 80,658 downwards.
TATGGGGCTGATGCAGTGGTTCCATTATCAAGACCACCGGCTCGACGAGGCGGTAGCCTGGATGAAGCGACTGGGCGTGCGTCATCTGCGCACTGGCTTGTCCTGGGCGGACTATTTCCGCCCCGACGCGCTCGGCTGGTTCGACCGGCAGATGGAGGCGCTCGCCGATTTCGACGTGACCGTCACCTTCTGCTTTACCCCCGAGCATCTCGGCATCGCCCCGCATCATACCAGCGCGCCGGTCGATCCCCAGGGCTTTGCCGACTTCTGCGCGGAGATGGTCGACCGCTACGCGCCTGCGCAGACGACGCTGCCGATTGCGGTCGGCTCCTGAAGGAGAGGAACCATGCTTGCACCTGCCCGGCCCATCAATCTGGCGATCGTCGGTGTCGGGAACTGCGCGAGTTCGCTGGTGCAGGGGCTCGCCTTTTATGCTGATGGCCGCAACGACCTCACCGGGCTGCGGCAATGGGAGATCGGCGGCTACAGACCCACAGATATTCGCGTCGTTGCCGCGTGGGACATTGACCGGCGCAAGGTCGGTCGGGATGTCGCCGACGCGATTCTGGCCAAGCCGAATTGCACCGCGCTGTTTTGCGCCGAGGTGCCGCCGACCGGCACGCTCGTCGAGATGGGGCCGGTGCTCGACGGCATGGCGGAGCATATGGCGGACAGCGCCGCCGACCGCACCTTCCTGCCAGCCGACACTATCGAGGCCGGCCACGCGTCGGTCGTCGATCGGCTGCGCGCCGAACAGGTCGACGTGATGATCAACTATCTGCCGGTTGGCTCGCAGCGGGCGACGGAATTCTATGCGGAATGCGCGATCGAGGCGGGTGTCGCCTTCGTAAATGCCATCCCGGTCTTCATAGCGAGCGACCCGGCTTGGGCCGCTCGGTTCGAGACGGCAGGCGTTCCGGTGATTGGCGACGACATCAAGGCGCAGCTCGGCGCCACCATCGTGCACCGCGTGCTGACCGACCTGTTCGCCAAGCGCGGCGTCAAGCTCGATCGTACCTATCAGCTCAACACCGGCGGCAATACCGACTTCCTCAACATGTCGAACCGGTCACGCCTTGCCTCCAAGAAGATATCCAAGACCGAAGCGGTGCAGGCCGTGGCCGAGCAGCGGCTCGCCGACGAGAATATCCATATCGGTCCGTCGGACTATGTGGCGTGGCAGAACGACAACAAGGTATGCTTCCTGCGCATGGAGGGGCAGCTGTTCGGCGGCGTGCCGATGAACCTCGAACTGCGGCTATCGGTCGAGGACAGCCCCAATTCGGCCGGCGTGGCGATCGACATGATCCGTTGCGCGAAGCTGGCGCGCGATCGCGGGCTCGCCGGGCCGATCGATCCGGCTGCCGCCTATTTCTGCAAGCATCCGCCACGGCAGATGAGCGATGACGCGGCCCATGCCGCACTCGAGCGCTTCGTCCGCGACGGACCTACGAACCGGCCGCAGGCTTGAGATGGGCGGCCAGATGCTTGTTCATCTCGAACATCGACGCTTCCTTCTTGCCGAACACCTTGGCCAGCTTGTCGTCGGCCTTGATGTTGCGCCGGTCCTTCGCGTCCTGAAGGTCGTTTTTCTTGATATATTCCCACACCTTGCTGACGACGTCGGCACGCGTCATTGGCTTGGAACCTACAATCTCGGCCAGTTCGTCGGACGGCTGTACCGGCCGGTGAAGGCCATCGGCCTTTGCGCCGCTCTTCTTGGTCGCTGGCATAATCATTCTCCCAATTTCAGGCAGCCGCTCAAACGCTCCTTCGCGGCGTGCGGGTCCATCAAGTGCGCGAGGTTAGGATGAACGGAAACATGATGTCGGCAGCTGTCGTGACCGCGCCCGGAAAGATCCGCGTCGATCGGGTGCCGATCCCCGTGCCCGGCGCGGGCCAGGTCCGGGTTCGGCTCGAGGGTTGTGGCGTCTGCGCTTCGAACCTCGGCCCCTGGTCGGGACCCGAATGGCTGAACTTCCCGATGGAGCCCGGTGCGATGGGGCATGAAGGCTGGGGCGTCGTCGATGCGGTGGGGGCGGGGGTGGCGGACCTGCGGGAAGGCGATCGCGTGGCGGCGCTCTCCTACGCGAGCTACGCCGAATATGACATCGCAGAAGCGTCGGCCTGCGTGCGCCTGCCCGACAGCCTGCGCGATCTGCCCTTTCCGGGCGAGCCGCTCGGCTGTGCAATGAATATCTTCAGGCGCGCCGACATCCAGGCGGGACAGACCGTCGCCATCGTCGGCATCGGCTTCCTGGGCGCGATCCTGACCCGCCTCAGCCGCAACGTCGGCGCGCGCGTCATCGCCATATCGCGCCGCGACTATTCACTCGATGTCGCCCGCCGGCACGGCGCGGACGAGCTCATCCCGCTGGGCGATCATGGCGCCGTGATTGAACGGGTCAAGGCGCTGACCGGCGAACGGCTGTGCGAACGGGTGATCGAGGCGGTCGGCAAGCAGGCGCCGCTCGATCTGGCTGCCGAACTCACCGGCGAGCGCGGCAAGCTGATCGTCGCGGGCTATCATCAGGACGGGCCGCGGCAGGTCAATATGTGGCTGTGGAACTGGCGCGGCATCGATGTGATCAATGCCCATGAGCGCGATCCGGCGATTTACGTGCAGGGCATCCGCGAGGCCGTGGAGGCGGTTGCGAGCGGACGGCTCGACCCGCGTCCGCTGTTCACCCACAGCTATTCGCTGAGCGAACTCGATCACGCACTAGATGCCACGCGCGATCGCCCGGACGGCTTCCTCAAGGCGCTGGTGACCTTCGCATGAGCCGCGCTCCGCGCCTGGGCTTCCTCGGTGTCGGCTGGATAGGCCGGCACCGCATGGCGGCTCTGCTGAAGGCTGGCGCCCAAGCGGTCGCGCTCGCCGATCCGTCGGCCGAGAACATGGCGGAGGCGCTGCGTCTCGCCCCCGATGCCCGGCCGGTGGCCGATCTCGACGCGCTGCTCGACGAGCGGATCGACGGCCTCGTCATCGCCACGCCCAGCGCGCTCCATGCCGAGCAGGCGATCCAGGCGCTCGATCGCGGCCTGTCCGTGTTCTGCCAGAAGCCGCTCGGTCGCGATGCGCGCGAGGTCGAAGCGGTGCTCGCCGCCGCGCGACGGGCCGATCGCTGCCTCGGTGTCGATCTTTCCTATCGCTTCACCGAGGGCATGCAGGCGATCCGCCGGCTGATCGACGCGGGCGAACTCGGCCAGGTCTTCGCGGCCGATCTGACCTTCCACAACGCCTATGGACCGGACAAGCCATGGTTCTACGCTCCGGTGCTGTCGGGCGGGGGCTGCCTGATGGATCTTGGCGTCCACCTCATCGATCTTGCGCTGTGGACCTTGCGCTATCCGCCAGTGCGCAGCGTGTCGGGCCACCTCATGCACGCAGGCATGCCGATCGCGGACCGCACGCGCGTGGTCGAGGACTATGCTCTGGCCGAGATCGTGCTGGAGCAAGGGGCGGTTATTCGTATCGCCTGTTCGTGGCACCTGCCCGCCGGGCGGGACGCGGTGATCGGCGCGGAGTTCTTCGGCACCGCCGGCGGGGCGGCCATGCGCAACGTCGGGGGCTCGTTTCTCGATTTTACCGCGGAGCGCTTCCGCGGCACGTCCGCCGAGCGATTGAGCAGTCCGCCCGACGACTGGGGCGGGCGGGCAGCTTTCCACTGGCTGCGCAAGCTTGCCCTGCCACGCTATGATGCCGAGGCCGACCGGCTTGCCGACGTTGCCCGACTGATGGACCGGATCTACGCCGACGCGGCGCCCGTCTCCCAGGCGGCAAGATCGGCCGCATGACTTGGCCTAGTGCTGCCGCGGCATCGTGAAATTGTCGGCGTAGCTCTGGATCTTGAGCTTGCGATTGCCGCTGTGGACGACATGATAGTCGAGGCCCTCGCGTTCGGCATAGGCGATCGCTGCCTCGAGCGTCGGGAAGCTCAGCTGGATCTGGCCGCGCGTATCGCCCGATCCCTGCCAGCCGGTGAGGGGATCGGCCCGGCAGGCATAAGGCACGTCATACTCGAGCAGCCAGCCCTTGCCGTTACGCCGGCCCCATTGCATCGGATTCTCGACCTTGCGATAGATCCGCACCGCCATGGGGCCGCTACCAACTCGACTTGGTGACGCCCGGCAGCTGACCGCGCACTGCCAGGTCGCGCAGCATCACCCGTGCGAGGCCGAACTTGCGGTAATAGGCGCGGGGCCGGCCGGTCAGCGCACAACGGTTGCGGACCCTGGTCGGGTTGGCGTTGCGCGGTATCTCGGCCATCTTGAGGCGCGCGATCAGCCGCTCGGTTTCTTCGAGGCTCTCGTCGTCGGCGATTGCCTTGAGCCGTGCATATTTGCCTGCGAACTTCGCAACCATCTTCTTCCGCCGCTCATTCTTGTTCACCGAGCTTTTCTTCGCCATGACCGTCTCCGTCCTACCGAAAGTCCAACTTGATCAACGTGATGGTGCAGGCATTCACCTGTCATAGAACTGCGTTCGCTTTATCGCCGCCGCCTCACGGGCGGTCGAGCCCGGTCGACATAGGTAAAGGCGGCGAAGAGGCGCCGGCCTAGAATAGCGGCCAGAGGAGATGGCCATGGCAAAGCCCGGCGAAGGAACACCGAATTCGGATATCGATGGAGTCGACCAGGATATGCGGCCGGGCTTGCCTCCGGCCGATCCCGATTCAAACCGCGGCTCGGACCCGGGCGCGGAACTCGAGCGGGCGCGCGTCGAATCCAGGGGGCGCCCCAATAGTGGTCCCGCCTCTGGCGTCGCCTTTGCAGATGGCGAATGCAACGGGAAGCCGGATGACGTCCGCTCGGCCGGCCCTGACGCGATGCGCGACAAGCCGAAGGACTGGGACCATGTCGACCAAGCCTCGGACGAATCCTTTCCTGCCAGCGATCCGCCCGGTTGCGGGACGGGATAAGGCAGAACGCCGACTCGTGCACAGCTATTGCGAGGGCGGACGGGCCTGCGCATTTCCCGCGGCCTGGAGTGCGTTCTGCGCTTCGGCCGCAGGGTCGGCAGAGTCGTTCGCACGTAGGTCGTCCGCCGCGTTGCTCAACACGGCCGCGGCGGCGGGATCGCTCTGCGCCGCCGCGTTATCGAGCCGAGCCGCTACATTGTCGTTGGCGTCGTTGCCGCAGGCGGCGAGCACGAGCAGTCCGAGGAGAGGTGCACTTCGCATATCAGCCGCCCGATGGCGTCGTGCCCGTGGACGTGTTGCTTCCGGACATGTTGCCGCCCGACATGTTGCCGCCCGTCATGTTCCCACCTGACATGTTGCCGCCCTCGTCGCCGGGCATTGCCGTCGTATCGTTCGACATCACGGTGGCATCGTCGGCCGGCGGCACCATCATGTTGTCGCTGGTCGTATCGCTGCCTTGCGTGTTGCTGGTGGCCTGATCTCCTCTATTGCAGGCGCCGAGTGCGAGCAGGGCGACGATCGCCGCCGTCGTGTGAAGCTTCGCCATGCTATTTCTCCAACTTGAGGTTTTTAACCATCGTAAGATGCTGTTCGATAATCGGCACGGTGCCCGCGGCGGCCGTCTTGAGGGCCGGCGTGTCGCCGGACTTCGCATATGTGCTGTGCAGCGCCAGTGCTTCCTGATGCGCCTTCAACTGCTGCTTCACATAGAGCTTCTCGCGCGCGCCGCCGGATGCCTTCTCCAACGCGTCGATCATCGCCTGCTGTTTCGGCATGAGTTCGGGGGGCGGCACAGCCATCCCCGCCGACTGGGCCGCGCTGGTCAGTTGCTGCGTGGTGGTTGAATGATCGGTGATCATCATGTTCGCGAACTTGCGCACATCCTCGCTGGAGGTATCCTGCAGCACCAGCTGGCTAGACATCTTCTCGTAAAGGTCGCTGGCGCCAGCGGCGGCAATATAGCCCGACGCAGCTGTCGTCGGAGTCTGCGCGGGGCTCATGGTTGCTAGGCCAAGCACCATGGTCGCAGCTATATGATAACGCATGGCCGGCCTCCGTTTTACTGAGGGGGCGAAACGCCATGCGGCAACTTTAGTTTCAGAAATGCTTAATTATCTCGAAAATACTTAAGTGTATTATTAACCTATATTGTCGAGATCTGTTCGGATGCCATCCCGACTTCCTTTCAGCATCACTCTTCCCTAGGCGCATGCTCCCAGTGAAGAAGCGGACCCACCTCCACGAAAATCTGTTACGGACTGGCAAGGATCGAAACCGCTCGCGCGCGGTTCTGGGCCAGATGCAGCGAATGTTCATATGACACTCCAATCCGCGACCGCCTATGTTTTCCAGCCGCATGAACGGCCGATGTTGCCGGGATCGCCGGCGACGCCGGACCATCCGTTCGGGCGGCGCCTGGCCTATTTCGGCATTGGCGTGGTCGTTGGCCTGACCGGCGGCTTCGGCAATGCGCTGGTAAGTGCCAATATCGCCAACATTCAGGGCTCGCTCGGTCTGTATAGCGATCAGGCGGCCTGGTTGACGACGGCCTATCTCATGACCAACGTTTCGATGAGCCTGTTGCTGGTGAAGTTCCGGCAGCAGTTCGGGCTCGTCACTTTCGCCCGCCTCTTCTTGCCGGCCTATGTACTGCTGACCGCTGCGCATCTGTTCGTCCATCGCTACGAAACCGCGCTGGCGGTTCGCGCAATGAGCGGTATCGCCGCCTCGGCGCTGTCGACGCTCGCGCTGCTTTACGTGATGCAGGCAATGCCGGCGCCATGGCGGCTCAAGGGTATCGCGCTGGGCATAGGTATTCCGCAGCTGGCGACGCCGCTCGCGAGGCTCTTCTCCTCCGATCTGCTCGAGCGTGGCCAATGGACCATGCTTTACGTGTTCGAACTGGGCATGGCGCTGATCAGCCTCGGCCTGATCTTCCTGCTGCGGCTCCCACCCAGCGAAAAGATGAAGGCATTCGAGAAGCTCGATTTCGTGACCTTCGCCCTGTACGCGCCGGGCGTTGCGCTGCTCTGCGCCGTGCTGGGGCAGGGCCGCATCCTGTGGTGGACCGAGGCGCCGTGGCTTGGATATGCGACCTGCGGTGCGCTGCTGTTGCTGGCGGCGGCGGTGGTCATCGAACATAACCGCGCCAATCCGCTCCTGAACACGCGCTGGATGGCGAGCCGTGATATCCTCCGCTTCGCCATCGTTGCCATATCGGTGCGGGTTCTGCTTGCCGAACAGAGCTATGGCGCATTGGGATTGCTGACCGCCGTCGGTCTCAACAACGATCAACTGATCGGACTTTCGGTGGTCATGTCGGTCGCGACGGTCGCCGGCGTGATCCTGAGTGCGATGACGATCAACCCGCAAAATCTGGGCCGGCCATTATTCTGGTCGGTGGCGCTGATCGCCGTCGGCGCGTTCATGGATGCCGATGCAAGCAATCTGACCAGGCCTGCCGATATGTATGTGAGCCAGGCGCTGATCGCCTTCGCCGCCGTATTTTTCATGGGGCCGACACTGCTGATCGGGATGTTGCGCGCCTTGTCGAAGGGGCCGAACCATATCGTCAGCTTTTCGGCGCTGTTCAGCATCACCCAATCGCTTGGCGGGCTGGCGGGTGGCGCCTTTCTGGGTACCTTCCAGACGATGCGGGAGAAATTCCATTCGCATGCGATCGTCCAATCGCTCACACTGACCGATCCGCAGGTCGCCGCGCGGATCCAGACGCTAGGCGGCGCCTATGGCAAGGTGCTCGGCGACCCGTCGCTGAGGTCGGCCGAAGGGGCGGCGCTGCTGTCGCAGCAGGTAACGCGGGAGGCTAATATCCTGGCATTCAATGATATCTTCATGATGGTCGGCTGCCTCGCCTTGCTCGCCCTGCTCTGGATCGGGACGCGGCAGCTGAAGATGTATATCAGCGGGGTCAATCCGATGGCCGAACCGCTTCAGGCGCTGGCAAAGATGCGGGGGCAATGATGATGGATGACGCCAGTCGCGCGCGTGACGGTGAGCGGATCGAGGATCCGATCGAGACACCGGACGAGCCGACCACCGCCCCGCCTCCACAGGCTCCGACCGGCTGGGCGCCGCCACCCAACAGCCGTCGCGCCACGATCATCATCGCCGTGATCGTCCTGCTGGGCGTGGCGACTATCCTCTATGCCTGGGGTCTGCCGCCTTTCTCGTCGGCCATCCAGTCGACTGACAATGCCTATGTCCGCGGGCGCACGACGCTGATCAGTCCGCAGGTCAGCGGCTATGTGGTTGCCGTGCCGGTGCAAGACTTCCAGCACGTCAAGGCCGGGCAGGTCCTCGTCCGCATAGACGATCGGATTTATCGCCAGCGGGTCGATCAGGCGCAGGCCAATCTCAGCAGCCAGCTCGCCGCCCTCGCCAACTCCACACAGACGCGCCGCGCGCGCGAAGCCGCGGTGGGTTCGCAATCCGCTGCGGTCGAGAGCGCCCGCGCCCAGTTGGCGCGCGCCGAGGCCGATATGCGCCGGGTCGACGAACTCGTGGGACAGGGCTCGATTTCGCTGCGCGAGCGCGACCAGACCCGTGCCGCGCTGCTCGCCGCACAGGCCGCGGTCCGCCAGGCCCAGGCCTCGAACGTTATCGCGCGCGAGGACGTGGTATCGGTTCGCGTGAACCGCGGCGCGCTTCAGGCTGCTGTCGAAGGCGCGCAGGCGGCGCTGCGGCTCGTGCGGATCGATCTCGCCAACACTATCATCCGGGCGCCGGCGGACGGCCAGGTCGGAGAGGTCGGCGTCCGACTCGGCCAATATGTCACGGCCGGCACGCAGTTGCTGTTCGTGGTGCCGCGGCAGCTGTGGATCACCGCCAATTACAAGGAAGCGCAGACCGCCGACATGCGGCCGGGCCAACCCGCCAGCTTCACCGTCGACGCACTCGGCGGCAAAAAGCTGACGGGCCATGTCGAGAGCCTGGCCCCTGCGACCGGTTCGGAATTCGCGGTGCTCAAGCCCGACAATACCACTGGCAACTTCGTAAAGGTCGCGCAGCGCATCTCCGTCCGCATCGCCGTCGACCCGGACCAGTCGCTCGCGGCTCGGTTGCGGCCGGGCATGTCGGTCGAAACGCGGATCGATACGAGCGACAGATGAGGGTTCTTGTCGCCGGAGCAGTCTTTTGCGCGCTGACGGGCTGCATGATCGCGGAGCCGCCGGTACCCCCGCAGGCTGCGGTCCAGCCGGTGTCGGGCTGGCGCACGCCGGTTTCGACGACCGAGCCGATCGGTGCGGAATGGTGGCGCGGCTATGGCGATCCGGTGATGACGCGGCTGATCGAGCGCGCGCTGGCCAGCAACAACGATGTCGCGATCGCCGCGGCCCGGGTGCGTGAGGCCGCAGCCACCGAGCGCCAGGCGCGGGCACTCCTGTTCCCGACGATAAGTGCGGGCGCAACGGGCGGTGTCAGCCGGAGCCTTTCGGCCTTCGGTACTTCCTCCACCGGCTCGTCGATCGAGCCGGAGGTGCAGGCCGCCTGGCAGCTCGATCTGTTCGGGCGGCTTTCCGATTTGCGCGGTGCGGCGCGCGAGCGATATCTGGCGAGCATGGCGGCACGCGATGCCGTCACGCTGTCGGTCGCCGCGGCCACTGCCAGCGGCTATATCACGCTGCGCGGTCTCGACGCCCGGCTCCAGGTGGCGCGCGATACGCTCGCTGCGCGTGCGGAAGCGCTCCGCCTCGCCCGCTCGCGAGCCCAAGCCGGCTATACTTCGGATCTCGAGCTGACCCAGGCGCAGTCGGAATATGAAGCCACCGCCCAGATCGTACCGCAGGTCCAGCGCGCCATCGCGGCGCAGGAGAATGCGCTGAGCGTGTTGCTCGGCGACAATCCGCGCGCGATCGAGCGCGGCGTCGATCTGGCGCGCCTTGCAGTCCCTGCCGTACCGGCCGGACTCCCCTCCGATCTGCTGCGCCGGCGGCCTGACATCGCCCAGGCGGAATTTCTGCTTGCTGCGAGCGATCGTAACCTGGCGTCGCAGCGCAAGGCCTATCTGCCCAATGTCCAGCTGAGCGGTTCGGGCAGCCTGCTCGTCGCGAGCGCGCTGGCCAATCCGGCCGAGCTCTTCACGCTGGGGGGATCGGTGCTCGCCCCGCTCTTCGATGCAGGCCGCGCCCGCGCCGCCGCCGATGCCGCAACCGCGCAGCGCGATCAGGCGGCGTTCGCTTATCGCGGCGCTGCACTGACGGCGTTTCAGGAAGTCGAGAACGCGCTGTCGACGCTCGACCGTCTGAACGCGGAACAACTGCACGTGCGGGCGCAGCGCGATGCCCTGGCGGAGGTGTTGCGCCATGCGAGAAACCGCTATCGCGCCGGCTATGCCGATTATCTGACCGAACTCGATGCCCAGCGCGGACTGCTCGCCGCCGAACTGGCGCTGGTCCAGAACGAAACCGATCGGCTCGTCGCCAGCGTTACTCTTTACCGAGCAATGGGCGGTGGGTGGGGCGCATGACGCGAACACGCATCGAACGCGCCGGCACGGATTGAAGCCGGCTTTGCGCTGACGTTATCGCGTCTCGACCGATGTCGCGCCGGCATCGTCCAGATAAGCGCGGGCTTTGGCGGCCAGCTCATCTTCGAGCTCGACCGAAACGACGATTTCTCCGCCCAGCGCGGGCTCGCCCCTCTTTTCATGGCTGGGATGGCCGCTCTCGACATCGGCGCCGGCCGGGGCAGTGCCTGCGCTATTCTCGCTGCCCGGCGCTTCGATGAAGATGTCGGTGCGTTCCACGCCGAGATCCTGGACGAGATGCTCGATCGCCAGTTCGGCGCCGCGCCGCGTCTCGAACCGTCCGATGATGGTTTGTCCCATGGTCGCTCCAGATGGCCTTTGAGCGCAAATAACGATCGGCATGCATTGCGGGCTCCGCACGCGGGATCGGTTCGGCGACACAGCGGCAGCATTCGCCGTGCTGCTGCTAATCCAGTTTAAGCCTTTGACCTTTTTCGGGATTGTTTCGCCTCTGCGGGTGAACCCTGCAGCACCTCGGCCGTTAACGAGGGCCCCGCAAGGAGAGGAAGCCCGATGGCACGCAACGGTGCGGAAATCCTGATCGACAGCCTGGCGAGCTTTGGCGTCGATACCATCTTCGGCATGCCCGGCGATGGCATCAACGGCATCATGGAAGCGATCCGCACCCGTGCCGGACAGATCCGGTTCATTCAGGTTCGCCACGAGGAATCGGCCGCATTCGCCGCTGCGGCCCATGCCAAATTCACCGGCCGGCTTGGCTGCTGCCTCGCCACGACCGGCCCCGGCGGCGTGCATCTTCTCAACGGGCTCTACGATGCGAAGCTCGATCGGGCCCCGGTCATCGCCATCACCGGCGCCCCTTATCATGATCTGACCGACAGCTTCACCCAGCAGGATATCGATCATAGCAAGGTCTTCATGGATGTTGCCGCCTATTCGGCACGGCTAATGGGCGCGCGCCATGTCGAAAATGCGGTCAGCCTGGCCTGCCGCCACGCTCTCGGGCGTCGCGGCGTCGCGCATCTGAGCGTTCCGATCGACGTGCAGGAGGAGGAAGAGCAGGCCGACGAGCCGTCCGATCGCAATGTTGCGCATCATGTTTCGCAGAATCCGGCGGCCGGCATGGTCATCGCCCCCGAAGCCGAACTCGATCGCGCCGCCGAGCTGCTCAACGGGGCGCAGCGCGTCGTCATCCTCGCTGGACAAGGCGCGCTCGGCGCCGTGCCGGAACTGATTGAGGCGGCCGATCGGCTCGGCGCGCCGATCGTCAAGGCGCTGCTCGGCAAGGGGCTGCTGCCCGACGATCATCCGCTGACTACCGGCGGCATCGGCCTGCTCGGCACGCGTCCCAGCCAGGAGGCGATCGAGCAGTGCGATGCGCTGCTGATCGTCGGATCGACCTTTCCCTATATCGAATATTATCCGAAGCCCGGTCAGGCGCGCGGCGTGCAGATCGATCATGATCCGACGCGTATCGGGTTGCGCTTTCCCGCCGAGGTAGGCCTGGTCGGCGACGCGCGGAAAAGCCTTGCTGCCCTCAACGCGCGTCTGACCCGCAAGGATGATCGAAGCTTCCTGGAACAGGCGCAGCAGGGCGCCGCAGCATGGCGCGATCTGCTGCGCTCGACTGCGGGCCGCGACGCCACGCCGATGCCGCCGGGGCGCATCGTTCGCGAAGTGGGCGACCGGCTCGACGACGATGCTGCGATCGTCTGGGATTCGGGGCACAATACCGGGCTGATGGCACGCTATGTCGTCGCAAAGGACAGGCAGCTGTTCGGCGGTTCAGGACTATCAGCATCGATGGCGTGCGGGCTACCCTATGCGATCGCCGCGGCGCTGGCCTTCCCTGGGCGGCAGGTGGTGGCGTTCATCGGCGACGGCGGGCTGTCGATGCTGATGGGCGAACTTGCGACGATCACGCGTTACCGGCTGCCGATCAAGATCGTGGTTATCAAGAACGGCACGCTCGGCCAGATCAAATGGGAACAGATGATGTTCCTCGGCAACCAGGAATATGAATGCGATCTCACGCCGATAGATTTCGTTGGGGTCGCGGAGGCGTGCGGCATCAAGGGCTGGCACGTCGAGGCGGCCGGCGATGTGCCCGCGGTGGTCGAAGCCGCGCTAGCCCATCCGGGCGCCGCGCTGATCGAGGCGGTGGTCGATCCTAACGAACCGCTGCTGCCGCCCAAGCGCATCGAGAAATATGCACGCAACCTGCAGGCGGCACTCGATCAGGGCACGCCCGGCGCCCGGGAGATCCGCGAAGCGCTGCATCGTGAACCTGCCCTCACCATGCTTCAGGACTGAAAGGAAAACGACATGGCACAGCTCACCGGCTTTGAAATCACCAGGCGCGACGAGGATTATCTGATCCATCTCAACACCGACGACGGCAACACCGTCGAGATCGTCGCGAGCTATGACCAGATGGACCTGATCGCCGAAGAGATCGACCGCCAGCTCGACAGCGATGAGGAGGATGCACTGGCTGCGGATGAAGACACCGAGGCGGATTCGTGATTGGGAGCCGGACGGCGGGCCTGATGCTGTTGGCATTGGCGCTGGCGGGGTGCAACATGCGCCAGGACATGGCCGGGCCGAACAGCAGCGAGTCCAAGCGCGCTGACAACGCCAGCAGCGTCGAGCCGATCGACCGGACGCCGATCAGTTCGACGCCGGGTGCAGCGCCCGACAACAGCACCGTGGAACCGCGCGACCCGGCAACGCGGTGATCGTGTAGTCGGTTCGAGCGCTTCAGGCAGCTTCGCCGGCGCGAAGGGGATCGAAGCGGACGATCTCGCGCAGGCTGACCAGCGTCTCGAACGCGCGGACGTTATCGTCGGAGGCAAGCACGTCGTCGGCGAAGCGTTGATAGGCTTCGATCGACGGGACCGACACGATCAGCAGGAAATCGGTTCGGCCGGTGACATTCCACGCGCCGATGACCTCGGGCCGCTGCTCGAGAGTCGCAGCGAATACGCGCTCCGCCTTCAACCCGCTGTGGATCAACTCGACGAGTACATGGATGGTAATGGCCGGCGTCAGTCGGGTCCTGTCGACCAGCGCCACGTCGGCAATGATAACCCCCGTAGAGCGCAGCCTGCGCAAGCGGCGCAGCACCGCACTCTCCGACAGCCCGACCTGCCCGGCGATCACGCGCGCAGGTTCCAGGGTGTTTCGCCTGACGATGTCGAGGATTCGCCGGTCGAAGGAGTCGAGGTCGACGGATTCAGTCATAGAGATGGCCCGTTTGCCTGTTTCCAGCACGTAGTAGCAGGAATAGGCGAACTCCGTCAGGGCGTTTCGGCTATCCACTCTTCATGTCCAGCATCACCTCGCCCAGACTCGCGGGCCTCTATCCCGCGCTACCCTATCTGTCGCTGCTGGGGTCGATCTTGGCCTTCTGCATCGGCACGTCCTTCGCCAAGCAGCTCTTCCCGCTGATCGGTGCAGAGGCGACGAGTGCCTATCGGGTCGGATTCTCGGCGCTGGTTCTGTTGCTGATCTGGCGGCCCTGGCAGGCGGGGCTGACCCGCGCCGACCTGATGGCCACTGTAAGATACGGCGCGGCGATGGGCAGCATGAACCTGTGTTTCTACATGGCCTTGCGAACGATCCCGCTTGGCCTGGCAATCGCCATCGAGTTTCTCGGGCCGCTGACGGTAGCGCTGCTGACCTCCCGCCGGCCTGCCCATTTCGCGATGGTCGGGCTGGCGATGGCGGGGCTGCTGCTCCTCCTCCCGATCCGCGCGGCGGACGATGCGCTCGATCCTGTGGGCATCCTCTTCGCGTTGGCGGCAGGAGTGTTCTGGGGGCTCTATATCGTCTTCGGCAAACAGACCGGCCACCTCCACGGTGGCCAGTCGGTCGCCCTCGGCATGGCGACAGCCGCGCTGCTGGTGGTGCCAGTCGGCGTCTACCAGGCGGGAAGCGCGCTGCTAGCGCCGGGCCTAATTTTGCTCGGCCTCGTCACCGCCATTCTATCGAGCGCGATACCCTATTCGCTCGAGATGGTTGCGCTGAAGCAGATTCCGTCGAACAGCTTCGGGGTGCTGCTCAGCGTGGAGCCGGCGGTCGGCGCGATCACGGGCGCAGTCCTGCTGGGCGAGCGGCTGACCGGGCTGCAGTGGCTTGCGGTCACTCTCGTTGTCGTCGCGTCGATCGGCACGATCCTCTCGACGCGCCCGAGCGGAAATAAGGCAGTGGTTAGAGCCTGATCATCTGAGGTGGAAGCGCTATGCGCTTCCGCCGATGATGTGAATCAGGCTCTATTCAAATAGTTACGACCTTGATCCAGCTTTCAGGCTGAATCAGCCTGAAACCATCAAGGTCTAGCCCGGGTGAATCAGGTCTGCCGAGGCCGCGTCAATTCTTCACCAATTGCCCCCGCACGGCCCCGCCCGGAAACGCTGGGTTGTGGATGTTGACGTAGAAGTCTTGCGACTTCGCGACCAGCGCGGTCGCCTTTTGCTCATCCACGGCGATGCAGTGCTCACCTGTGGCAAGCTCAGTAAAACCGATGAATACGGGGCCGTTTGCTCCAGCTGCTCCGCTATGGATATGCGCCATGGTCGGCGCATCGATGCCGGACCACGTCAGCGTATAACAGAGCTGGCCTTGTCCAGGCACGAGCCGGCCAGAGAAGCTGCCGGTACCGTCGGGATCGCCCTGGTTGGGCGCGCCTTGCGCATTGACCTCGTTGGCGCCGCTCAGCGTTGCGGAAAGCTTCACCCCGCGTTGGTGCTCCTTATCCGCTTTGGCAATCGCCGGTCCGGCCGCCGCCGCCAATGCCAAGGCGACGGGCAACGAAAGGGTCAGGAACTTTGCGTGCATGGTGTCTCTCCTGTCACGTGCCAACGGGTCGAGGTAGTCGCCGCCGCCTACAGGTAGATAACATGCCAAGCCGGAACTGCGAAGCGAGCCCCGCGCGCAGGGCCGCCGAACCCTGTTTAGCTAACTCAGGAAGCGCCCGAGGTCGGCGACCTCGATCATGACCTCGCGGCGGCCGACATGATCGGGCGTCGATACGATGCCGTCCTTTTCGAGCCGCTCGATCAGCCGCGCTGCCGAATTATAGCCCACGCGCAGTTGGCGTTGCAGCCAGCTCGTCGACGCCTTGCGGTTCTCGACTACCAGCTGGATGGCGCGGCGATAAGTCTGGGTCTCGGGATCATCTGGGCCAGAAGGCCCGCCCTCCATCGCGAAGCCCCCGTCCTCGGGCTCCTCGGTAACCGCATTGATATAATCGGGCGTGCCTTGGCTGCGCCAGTGATCGGCGACCGCGCGGACCTCGTCGTCGGAGACGAAGGGGCCATGGACACGGATGATCTGCTTGCCGCCTGGCATGTAGAGCATGTCGCCCTTGCCGAGCAGCTGTTCGGCGCCCTGCTCGCCGAGGATGGTGCGGCTGTCGATCTTGCTGGTCACCTGGAAGCTGATCCGGGTGGGCAGGTTCGCCTTGATGACGCCGGTGATGACGTCGACCGACGGCCGCTGAGTCGCCATGATCAGGTGGATGCCGGCCGCGCGAGCCTTCTGCGCGAGCCGCTGGATCAGGAACTCGACCTCCTTGCCGGCGGTCATCATCAGGTCGGCAAGCTCGTCGACGATCACCACGATCTGCGGCAGGGGCTCGAATTCGAGCTTTTCCTCCTCATAGATCGGTTGGCCCGTGTCGGCGTCATAGCCGGTCTGGACGCGCCGTCCGAGCGGCTGGCCCTTGGTCTTGGCGGCGCGCACCTTTTCGTTGAAGCTGGCAAGGCCGCGCACGCCGATCGAGGACATCATCCGGTAACGGTCCTCCATCTGCTCGACCGCCCATTTGAGCGCGCGGACGGCCTTGGGCGGATCGGTGACGACCGGCGAGAGCAGGTGGGGGATATCGTCGTAGATGCTGAGTTCGAGCATCTTGGGATCGATCATGATCATCCGGCACTGGTCGGGCGTCATCCGGTAGAGCAGCGACAGGATCATCGAGTTCAAGCCCACCGATTTGCCCGAGCCGGTGGTGCCGGCGACCAGAAGGTGGGGCATCGGCGCGAGATCGGCGATGACCGGATCGCCGCCAATATTCTTGCCGAGGACGAGGCCGAGCCCGGTGATGTCCTCGAACGCGTCGCTGGCGATGAGCTCGGACAGCGAAACCGATTCGCGCTTAGCGTTGGGCAGTTCGATGCCGATCACGGTACGGCCCGGGATCACCGCGATGCGCGCCGACATCGCCGACATGTTGCGCGCGATATCGTCCGCGAGGGCGATCACTCGGCTTGCCTTGATGCCGGCGGCCGGCTCGAGCTCGTACATGGTGACGACCGGGCCGGGGCGGATCTCGACGATCCGGCCCTTCACGTTGAAATCGTCGAGCACCGTTTCCAGCAGCCGCGCATTGCGCTCGAGCGCGGCCTTGTCGATCACCTTGTTGCCCGAGGGCGCTGGGGCTGCGAGCAGGCCGAGGCTGGGCAGCTTATAGGTGTCGCCGAGCGGCAGGCTGTTCTGCCGTTCGCGCGCGACCGCCTTGGCCGACGGCGCCGCCGCCTTCTTGCGGTCGGCGATCACCGGCGGCGGCGCGGCGTCGGCGCTCTCGTCGACCGGGGCGTAACGGGGCGGGCGCGCCGGGACGGGCACGCGGTCGATCGTCTCGAAATCGCTCTCGTCCTCGTCGTCGGCCATGTCGAAAGGTTCGGCGGGGCGGCGCGCATAGGCGCCGCGCCGGAACAGCCAGTCGCGTTCGTCGCTGAGCAGGCCGAGACCCCACGCCCAGAGCGACAGCCCCAGGATGGCGAACAGCGCCGCCGAGCCGAGCCGGATGCCATTGGCGAGCATCGGATCCGCAAGCTGGTCCAGTCCCATCGTGATCAGCGCCGCGCCGCCGAGCCCGAGGCTGCCGCCGAAGCCGGCGGGCAGGCCGGCGACAGAGCCGCCGCGAAACAGGGCCAGGCCGATCCCGAACAACAGCACCGCGAACAGCGCGATCGTCAGCGAGCGTCCCCAACGGCCGACCGGATGACCGCGCCACAACCGCAATCCCCAGACCAGCCCGAGCGGCAGGACGATCACCACCCCGGGGCCGAAGATGCTGAGCGCGACATCGGCGACCCAGGCGCCCGGCGCACCGAAGATATTCTGGGCTGGGCCACCGGCAGCGGTGTTCCACGCCGGATCGGTGACATGATAGCTGGCCAGCACGAAGCCGAGCGCGATCGTCGTGCCGAGCAGCGCGATCGCGGCAAGAATCGCGCCGGCCCGCCTGCCCAGGCCGGCCAGCGATTCGCGCCAGCCGCCCGGTTCGCCGCCCTCGCCGGCAATGGTGATGCTACGACTTGCCATGTCCGTGTCTGCCCGGCTGTTCGGGCGACGCGCCCGTGGAAACTCCGCTGAGCCGCAGAATCCCATAGCGCGGAGTCGCGGTCAAGCGAGCGGGACATCGGCTCGTCCCGTCCTCGGCTGACGAGGACAGTGGCGCCGCCCCGGTGGACGCCCTAAGATCGCCCCATGCAACGTCATGACATCATCATCCTCGGCGGCGGGCTGGTCGGGCTGACGCTCGGTATCGCGCTTGCTCGCCACCAGATCAGCGCGGCGGTCATCGACCCAGCCGACCCCGACCGGATGCTGGACGCCGGGTTCGACGGCCGCGCCTCGGCCGTGGCCAGCGCGCCGTGGCGGATGCTTCAGGCGATCGGCGTGGGCGCATTGCTGGAGGGCAAGGGCTGCCCGATCCAGGCGATCAAGGTGCAGGACGGGCTGAGCCCCGAAGCGCTGATGTTCGAGCCATCGGCTGATGACGGCGCGCTGGGCCATATGTTCGAGAATCGCGACCTGCGGCGCGCGCTCGACAGCGCTGCGCGGGCGGCTGAGGGCCTGACATTGTTGCGGCCGTCGCGGCCGGTCGACGTCCAGCGCGATCTCGACGGGGTGCGCGTGACGCTCGCGGATGGGCGGATGCTCAGCGGCTCGCTGCTGATAGGTGCGGAGGGCCGCCAGTCGCCCAGCAGGGAAGCGGCCGGGATCAGCGTCGCGCGCTGGAGCTACGAGCATGTCGCGATGATCGCTTCGATCGCCCACGAAAAACCGCATGGTGGCGTGGCGCATGAGATATTCTACCCAGCCGGGCCGTTCGCGATCCTGCCACTGATCGACGGGCAGGAGGGCGAGCATCGCTCCGCGCTGGTGTGGACGGTCGATAAGAAAAAGGCGCCAGCGATGCTAGGCCTGCCCGACCGCGCCTACCAGGCCGAGGCCGAGAAGCATATGGGCGGCATATTGGGCCAGGTGCGGATGATCTCGCCGCGCAGTTCCTATCCGCTAGGCTTCCACCATGCCGCGCGTATCACCGACACCCGCCTCGCGCTCGTCGGAGACGCCGCGCACGGAATCCACCCGATCGCCGGCCAGGGGGTCAATCTCGGCTAT
This sequence comes from Rhizorhabdus argentea, assembly GCF_037861105.1. NCBI lineage: Bacteria > Pseudomonadati > Pseudomonadota > Alphaproteobacteria > Sphingomonadales > Rhizorhabdaceae > Rhizorhabdus > Rhizorhabdus argentea. Next base: position 61,809 of record NZ_JBANFK010000012.1, on the reverse strand, counting down.
CGCGATGTCGCGGCCCTCACCGAGGTGCTGGTGGAGGGTATGCGCCTCGGCCTAGATCCGGGCGACGCACAACTGCTCGCACGCTACCAGCGCTGGCGCAGCCTCGACAGTTTCATGGTCGCAGCCTCGACCGATGGCCTGACCCGTCTGTTCGGCATCCCCGGACGCACCGCAAGGACGGTGCGGCGGATCGGCCTGGGCGCGGTGCAGCGCCTGGGGCCATTGAAGGGACGGTTCATGTCCGAAGCGCGCGGCGAGACCGGCGCGTTGCCGAGGTTGCTGCAGGGACTGGCGATTTGAATAGGTTCGTCATCCCGGACTTGATCCGGGATCTCGCTTTTCTCTTACTTCGTTCAGCCATTTACCCGCCACGCGAAAGACAGCGGGATCCCGGATCACGTCCGGGATGACGACTGAAGCTGCCGCGCCTCTTCGACCAACATCACCGGCACGCCGTCGCGTATCGGGAAGGCCAGTCCCGCGGCTTCGGACACCAGCTCACCCGCCATCTCGTCGTAGCGCAACCGCGTGCGGGTCACGGGACACACCAGTACGGCCAGCAGCTCCGGGTCGAGGGTCATTGCAGCGTCGCGGGTTCGTCGTCGCCGCGGCGGAAGAAGCCGAGGAACTGGGCGAGCAGGTCGGCACGGTCCGCGAGGGTTGGCGATTCGAGCAGCGCCTGCTTGGCCGCCGCGTCGAAGGGCGCGATGGCGGCGATGGCGTTCACCAGCGTCTCGTCGTCGAGCCGGCTGACAGCGGTCCAGTCGACCGCGACCCCGCGGCTGTCGGCGAAACGCCGCGCCTCTCGCTCGATCTCGGCGCGGACGATGCTGGGCAGCGCATCGGGGGCCTCGGCATCGGCGAAACCCGAAAGGTCGGCCTCCACTTGCCGAAACGGCGTCGAGACATCGAGTTCGCGCAGCACGCGAAAGCGGCCTATCCCATCGAGCACGATGTTGAACCGGCCATCGTCGAGACGTTCGACCTCGCGGATATGACCGATGCAGCCGACATCGAACAAGGGTGAGGGCTCACCGGGGCCGCGCGGCTGGATCATCGAGATGCGCCGGTCCCGTGCCAGCGCATCCGACACCAGCGCACGATAGCGCGGCTCGAAGATATGCAGCGGCAGCTGGCTGCGTGGAAACAGCAAGGCGCCGGCGAGCGGAAAGATCGACAGGCGCTGCCCTACCGCATGCGCCATGATCAGGTAAACAGGATAGCCGAGAGGCGGCGGCGCTGATCGCGCACCCATCCATCCTCGAGGCCAACCACCTCCAGCAGTTTGAGCAGTCGGGCGCGTGCGGCACCCTCGTTCCAGTCGCGATCGCGGGCGATAATCTCCAGGAGGTGATCGGCGGCCCCGTCGCGGTCGTTTGCCGCCATCAGTCCGCCCGCCAGTTCGAACCGAGCCTCGTGGTCATCGGGATTGGCGGCAACTCGCGCGCGGAGCGGTTCAAGGTCATCGACCGGCTGTGCCTCGCGAGCCAGCGCGACTGCCGCCTGGGCGCGGGCGATCGGCGCGTCCTTTGCCTTGTCGGCCGGCACCGTCGCGAGCAGCGCATCGGCCTCGTCGAGTTCGCCGGCCTTGACCATCGTGCGAGCCAGGCCCGAGATCACGTCGGAATCCTCGGGCGCCATTTCGATCAGCTGGCCGAAGACCGATAGCGCCCGTTCGATGTCGCCGGCCTCGAGTACCTCCTCGCCCATCGCGATCAGCGGGGCGATGTCCTCGTGGAGCTTGCCCGCGGCGCCCTGCACCGGCAGCTGGCGCAGGATCTGGTCGAGCATCTGGGTGAGCTGGCTTTCGCTGCGCGCAGGCGTCAGGTCGGCGACCAGCTGCCCCTGGAACAGCGCATAGACGGTTGGAATCGACTGGACGCGAAATTGCGCCGCGATCATCTTCTGCTCGTCGACATTGACCTTGACGAGGATCACGCCCTTGTCGGCATAGTCCTGCGCCACCTTGTCGAGCATGGGGCTCAGCGCCTTGCACGGCCCGCACCATTCGGCCCAGAAATCGAGGATTACCAGCGACGTCATCGACGGTTCGACCACGTCCCGCTTGAACGCTTCGATCGCTTCCCGTTCCGCCGCGCTCATCCCCAACGTCGCCACCAATGATTCTCCTGCAGGCCTTTGGTATGCCCCTTATGTGGGAGGCTGGCGCCCGATGCCAAGTCCTCGATATTTTATGCGAATCAGGCTTGCAGAGGAAACACCCCCACGCTAATAGCCGCGCCTCGACCGCAGGCAGGCCCTGCGGACGGCGCCAGAGCGGGCGTAGCTCAGGGGTAGAGCACAACCTTGCCAAGGTTGGGGTCGAGGGTTCGAATCCCTTCGCCCGCTCCAGTTTCCTTAGGGAAATCGGGATCACGCGAGATGCGTGCAGGCCGTCGGTCAGTGCCGGTGGTCGCGCGTCAGGCGACGGCTCGCTTTGATTTCAGCAGGCCCTTCACCAAAGTCCTTCCACGCTCGCCCAGGGCTCTCTTGGCCAGGTTGGCGACATCGCTGCGGCGGATTGCGACACGTACCGCCTTCAACAGCGGATCATCGACCTCGTTTCGAGCGGCCTCGTCGAGAATCTCGATCATGAAACTGCGCTGGACGTCGTTGAACGGCCCCTTCGAGGCGACCTCCATGAAGGTCGGTTTGCGTCCTAGCGAGGCCGGTACCGGTACCGCGGCTGCGATCGCGTTCATCTTCGTACGCACGCACTTCTCGCAAACCCCGCAATTCTTGCCGGTGATGTCGCCCTGCCAGCACACGCGGAGACTGTTGAAACCCACCTCCCAGTCGGAGATGGCCTTGATCTTGCCGGTCCTGGTGAGATGGCCGCCATCATAGCCGATCCGGCTGTCCTCCCCGGCGAGCAGGCGGGTCGGCAGCGGGTGGGAGCCCCAGGGGACAACCAGTCGGCCATAATCCTCGCACGAACCGACCAGGAGATTGTCGACATCGCCATCCCATTGGGCAAGGCAGCTTACCAGCCCCAGGCCGAACTCCATCTCCCAGTCGGCCTGGGTGGCCTGGCGCCAATTGGTCCGTAGCAGGGTGAGCGGAACGTTGATGTCAGCCAGGACCTGCTCCGAGGCGCGCGACACGATGCCGAAAGCTTCATCATGGGTCAGCGGGATGTCGAACCCCTGGATCAGCACCGCCGTCCGGATCCGGCGCGCTGTGCGCCCCGCCAGTCCGGAATGATGGTTCCAGACCGTGTACGTTGCATCGACCCCGCCGGAGAAGGCACAGACCGCCGAGTTCCGCCGGTTCGGCGCTCCCCGCGGACCGCTGACCTCTTCCGCGGAGGTGACCCGGATCGGCGCGTACAGGTCCGGCCGCCAAAGGCTCCATATTTGGATGAACTCGACGACGCGATCGAGCAGGTCTGCCGAGACCGGCCCATGGACGTGGATGTCCGCCGCCTCTCGCATTGCCTGGAACAGGCAGGCGATTACGCCGAGGTCATGCCTCTCGAGCGGTGAGGGAAGCGCGTCGGCGGGGCCAGTCAGGTCCCAGTAAACGACTTTGTCTTGCTGGCCGGCCTCGCAGCACCGGACTTCGCGTCGGAGGTGATCGCCGCGGTCGCGGCGTTCGGACACATGCATGTCCCACTGGCGTTCGCCAGTTCGTCGGTGCTCACCCCGCCCCGCCATATAGTCTGCTTCGCTTGCCACCCCGGTACAATTCCGCGGGCCGGCTCAAGGGGCCGGGCGATTTGGTAGTACCGCTTTCGAGCGACCATCACTCCTTCCTGGTCGGCGCCACCGCTGCCTCGATCAACCGTTGCCGTCCCGGCCCATGTCGGTGCCCTTGTCGTTGCCGGAGCCAGCGGCCTTCGCGCGAAAATTGCGCCCTTTTGCACGCTGCGCCGCTGCGCGGGGATTGGTCGGATCACCGGGCTGCGATGCGATGCCTCCCTTCGCCTGCGCGCCGGGGCGCGCACTCTGGTTCTGGAGCCTGTCGGCTTCCGGGTGGTCGCCGAGGTTTGGGGGCTGATCTTCCATCGACTGTCTCCCACGGTTCGAACCGGCGGCCGCCGCGCCGGTTCCTCAAAAGCGACGAAGCACAGGAACCGTCGCGGCGGTGATTCGTCCTGTGGCAGAGGAGAGTCCCATGAAGGATCGGAAGCCGCCAGCGACGCCGGGAGATGGAGCCGACCGCAGCAACGCGCCCGATAGCGGTGAGATCGAGTGGGCCGGCGGGTTCGTCCCGACGCCGCCCGCGCCGGGGGAAGTTCGCGTCAGCCCGGACAAGGCCTCGAGGCCGGGCGACAGCGCCGTTCCCGGCCGACCGGACGATGCAGCGACGAAGTCCGGGGCCACGGTGACGCCGCCGGAGGATGCAGGAGGCCGTCGATGAGCCGCCGCGGAAACATCCCTTGATCCACCATGTCTCGGTTGGTTCGAACGACATTCGCCGGCACGAATCTTCTATGATCCGGTGCTGCCGGTGATCGGCCTTCGCCTGCTCGCCGATTGTGGGTCCAGCCTCGATTACGGCGTCGGTGCGATCCTGCTCAGCGTCGAAACGCCGACCGATGGTCAGGCCTCCGCTCCCGGCAACGGCATCCATATCGCCTTTGCAGCCGACGATCGCGCCATGGTCGATCGCTTCCACACGGTCGGTTGGCCCATGGCGGCAGCGATGCAGGTGCTCCGGGCCCGCGTTCCCAATATGACGCGCATTATTATGGGGCGTTCCTGCGCGATCCCGATGGAAACAAGATCGAGGTCGTCACCTATTCGGCGGATTGATGCCTACAGCGCAGTTATCCTTACCGTACCGATTAACCCACTTCGTTAGAATCCGGGCAACAGCTGGACACGCATTGTTCGTTACGCACCCGACGAAAGGGTACGCGACAGGGACGGCGAAGATGAAGAGGCTCCTGATACTGGCCAGCATGCTGGCGGCACCAACGAGCGCCTACGCTCAGGGTCTGCCGATCGATTTCGACCCGCAGGCGGACGAAGCCGCGACAGGGGCTTCCGGCGCACAGCTGGAGGTGAGCATGGGCCACGCCAGCCAGACGCGGGTAACCGCGGCCCGATCCGTTCGACATGGCGAGCACCGGACCATGGTGATCGACCGATCCTTCACCGGGTCGGCCGGCGCGAGGCAGGCCGAGGTGGCGTCCGCCGGCAGCTGACGCGCGGCGAGAAACCTATTCCGCCGCCTCGGGCAGTGCCGCTGCCGTCGTCCAGGCCAGTCGAGGGATCGTGATCGAGCGCTTACCCGACAGGTCGGTGCGCAGCACGAAGATGCCCTGCTCTTCCATATAGGCGATCAGCCGGCGGACCCGTCCTTGAGAATGGGTGCCATAGACCTGCGCGAGCGCCGCGTCGCCTGGCGCTTCGAGCGCGTCGCGGGCAGCGCGGGCGACCAGCAGGAAGGGCGCGAGCATATCGTCCGGCAATGACGCGCCGAGCGCCATGGCGTCGAGCCAGCCCTCATCCAGTTCACCGAACAGGCCCGCGCGCGCCATCGCCAGCCGACGGCGGAAGCCGGCAAGATCGAGCCCGCTGTCGGCGAGCCTATGCATTCGGCAGCGCACGCCGAAGTCCTGGAACAGGATGACGGGCGCGCGGTAGGTCGCGTCCGGATCATCGACGATCTCGCGCAGCACCAGGTCGATTACCGCGTCGCGTTCTTCGTCGGCCAGGGCTGGAGTGTTCACTGGCGCCGCGGTCGGTGTCAGCGTCGGCCCGGCGCGGCTGATCGCGCGGAGCAGATCGTCGCTGGTTGGCGGGGGTGCCCGGGGTGCGGGCGGCGCGGTGGGCCGATCCTCGCCCGGCGCGAACAGCAGGCCTTGCAACTCCTGGCGGTCGCCGGCGGTGGTCGGGAGCGGCACCAGCTTGGGACTGCCGCTGCGCGCCGAAGTGGCGACCGCGCCCACTGTCACCGCAACGGGGCGGCGCGACACGGCCGGGCCAAGGGCCAGGAACTGCCCGCGCGGCAGATCGCGGATCTGCTCGGCCTGGCGGCGCTCCATGCCCAGCAGGTCCGCGGCGCGGGCCATGTCGATGTCCAGGAAGGTCCGTCCCATCATGAAGTTGGACGCTTCGGCGGCGACGTTCTTGGCGAGCTTTGCAAGCCTTTGGGTGGCTATCACCCCGGCAAGCCCCCGCTTGCGTCCTCGGCACATCAGGTTCGTCATCGCTCCCAGCGAGGCGCGGCGAGCTTCGTCCGACACTTCGCCAGCGACGGCCGGCGCAAACAGCTGCGCCTCGTCGACCACCACCAGCGCGGGATACCAATGGTCGCGCGGCGCATCGAACAGCGCCGCCAGGAAGATCGCGGCGCAGCGCATCTGCGCTTCGATCTCCAGTTCATCGAGCGCCAGCACCACCGACACGCGGTGCTCGCGGATGCGGGCGGCGAGGCGGGCGATCTCCGCCTCGCTATGGTCCCCGGCCTGGATCGCAACATGGCCGAAACGATCCGCGAGGGTCACGAAGTCGCCCTCCGGGTCGATAACCACCTGCTGGACGACATCGGCCGATTCCTCGAGCAGCCGGCGCAGAAGATGCGACTTTCCCGACCCGGAATTGCCTTGGACGAGCAAGCGGGTGGCGAGCAGCTCCTCGACGTCGAAAAATACCGATTGTCCGGGGCTGCTGGTGCCGATGTCGATTCGTGCGGTCACGCTGCCGTCTTGGCGGATCGGCGGCACGGTTCAAGGGGCTGGCCGAGAAAACTGTGGATGACTCGCAGCAAACTCGTTCGTCGTTCCGGCCAAAGAAGGTCGCTTCCGCTGGCTTGCCAGGGCAATTATAACCCAGCGATGACCGATGCAGCAGAACCGACCGCTATCCCCGGCCTATCCCTGACGACCTTGGACACCGATCCCGCTGCTTTCGCCCAGGCGATCGGCAGTTCTTTCGAGCGGTTCGGTTTCGCCGTCGTCGCCGATCACGGCATCCCCGCCGATCTGATCGCCCGTGCCGAGGAGACCGGCAGGTTGTTCTTCGCGCTGCCGGAGGAAGTGAAGCGCAGCTACCATATTCCAGGGCAGGGCGGCGCGCGGGGTTATACGCCGTTCAAGGTGGAGACGGCCAAGGACGCCACCCATCCCGATCTGAAGGAGTTCTGGCATATCGGCCGCGAGTTGCCGCCCGGCCATCGCTTCGAGGAAGACATGCCGGCCAATATATGGCCGAATGAGCTGGAGGCGTTCCGGGATGCCTATCTCGAGCTGTTCGGGGCGTTCGATCAGACGGGCCTGCGGATACTCTCCGCGATCGCGCGGTACCTCGGCCTCGTGCCCGACTTCTTCGACGACAAGGTCAAGGACGGTAATTCGGTGCTGCGCCTGCTCCACTATCCGCCGATCGGGGCTGACTCCCCAAGCATCCGCGCGGGCGCGCATGAGGACATCAATGCGATTACGCTGTTGCTCGGCGCAGAGGAGGGCGGGCTGCAGCTGCTCGACAGGGATGGCCGCTGGCTGGCGGTGAACATCGCGCCGGGGGAGCTGGTGGTGAATATCGGCGACATGCTCCAGCGGCTGACCAACGGGCGACTACCCTCGACCCGCCATCGGGTGATGAACCCACCGCCCGAACGCCGCGGCGTCGCACGCTATTCGATGCCGTTCTTCCTGCATTTCCGGCCAGATTACCTGATCGAGACGTTGCCGCAGACGATCACGCCGGACCGGCCGGACCAGTTTCCGGACCCGATCACGGCGAACGAGTTCCTGCTGCAGCGCCTGCGCGAGATCAAGCTGATGTGAGTTCGGCAGAGCGCTCCGGTATGTGCTGCCGGAGGATTTGCACAAGCTCGCGCCGACGTGCGCGCGCGTTCATCGGGGTGCGGTGATCGCCAGTGCCCCTGCCAGCCGGAGGGATCAGAGCGCATACCGCATCGCCAGCCCGGCCAGCGCGGAGCCGCCGAGTAGTCCGAACACGCCCGCCCGAAGCCGCAGCATCGCGACGAGCGCCGCACCCGACAGCGCCATTGCTGCCCAATCGACCGTCGCAAGCTCGGGCCGCGCCAGATGCAACGGGCCGACGCGCAGCTCCCCGACAGTCCCGAACCAATAATGCAGCGCGAACCAGCAGGCGAGATTGAGGATCACGCCAACAACCGCCGCGCCGATCGCCGCGAGCGCCGATGCAAGCGCGCGGTTGCCGCGGAGCCGCTCTACGAAGGGCGCGCCGAGGAATATCCACAGGAAGCAAGGCACGAACGTCACCCAGGTGGTGAGCAGGCCACCGAGCGTGCCCGCCAGTAGCGGATCGAGCCCGCCGGGATGGCGATAGGCGGCGAGAAAGCCTACATATTGGGTGACGATGATCAGCGGGCCGGGCGTGCTTTCCGCAAGTCCCAACCCGTCCAGCATCTCGCCCGGCGTTATCCAGCGATACTGCTCGACCGCCGCCTGACCCACCCAGGCGAGCACGGCATAGGCACCGCCGAAGGTGAGCATCGCCATCCTGGAGAAGAAGGTCGCGATCGGCGCGAGGGCGCTGTCCGCGGGCGCATAGAGCAGCAGCAGCGCAACCGGCACCAGCCAAGCGCCAAGGAGGATCGCCGCAACCCCTGCCAGCCGGCCGAAGCTCTGGCGGGCATGATCGGGCATTTCCGTGCCCAGTGCGCTGTCGGCATCGCTGAGCGACCCGGCCGCGCCGGAATGGCCTGGCCCACCGGCGAAGAGGGTCAGGTGCTGCCATCCCGACACCCAGCCGGCCAGCCCGGCCGCAAGGATCACCAGCGGGAAGGGCAGGTGGAACAGGAAAAGGGCGAGAAAGGCGAACAGCGCCATCGCTATGGCGGCGCGGCTGCCGAGCGACCGCCGGCCGATCCGCGCCACCGCCTGGAAGACGATCGCGACCACCGCGGCCTTGATCCCGAACAACAGCGCCGCGACCGGCGGCGCGGCGACCGCGAGCACATAGAGCCAGGACAGCGCCATGATCGCGACCATGCCGGGCAGCACGAACAATATGCCCGCCGCCAGGCCGCCTTTGATGCGGTGGAGCAGCCAGCCTATATAGATGGCGAGCTGCTGCGCCTCCGGGCCCGGCAGCATCATGCAGAAGTTGAGGGCGTGGAGGAAACGCCCCTCGCCGATCCACTTCTTCTCGTCGACGAGGATGCGGTGCATCACCGCGATCTGGCCGGCCGGGCCGCCGAAGCTGAGGAGCGCGATCCGGGCCCAGACGCGCAGCGCCTCGCCAAAGCCGATGCCGTGTCCGGGCGAGCCGGTAGCGCCCGCGGTCACCTAGCCTCGGCCGCGATAGCCAGGCACGCCCTGATCGGGCACCCATAGCCCCTCGGGCGGTGCGCCCGATTGCCAGAAGACGTCGATCGGGATGCCGCCGCGTGGATACCAATAGCCGCCGATGCGGAGCCACTTGGGCTGCATCTCCGCGAACAGCCGCTCGCCGATACCCACCGTGCAATCCTCATGGAAAGCGGCATGGTTGCGAAAGGCGCCGAGGAACAGCTTGAGCGATTTCGATTCGACGATGGTCTCGCCCGGCGCATAGTCGATCACGAGATGCGCAAAATCCGGCTGGCCCGTCACTGGACACAGCGATGTGAACTCGGGCGCGGCGAAGCGTATCAGGTACAGCGCGGCGGCGCGCGGGTTGGGAACATAGTCGAGCACCGCCAGTTCCGGAGAGGCGGGCAGGCTGCTGGTCTTGCCGAGGTGGATGGTGGACATGATGCGCTCTTAGACGACATGCGCGCGTTGCGCCAACGTGTATGAAAATTACAATACTACCACACGATATGGAATATACTTGCCCAATATCCGTAGGCGGTATAACTAAATCTCACCTCCCCAGGTATTGATTCGCTGCCGCTGTGGCAGGATGATGCAATGTGCCCTTTACAGGAGGTAATGATGGAAATGCTGGTTTCGACGGAGTGGCTCGAGGGCGAACTCGGCGCCAACGATCTGCGCGTCGTCGATGCGACCTATTTCGCGCTCGATCCCGCGCGCGATCCGCTGGCAGAATATGAGGCTGGCCACATCCCCGGCGCGATCTTCCTCGATCTCGGCAATCTCAAGGACGACAATTCGGCCTTGCCCGGCATGCTGCCCCCTGCAGAGAAGTTCGCGAGCCGGATGCAGTCGCTCGGGCTCGGCGACGGCAGCCGCATCGTCCTTTACGACAACAGCCCGCACCGTACGGCGGCGCGTGCCTGGTATATGTTCCGCATGTTCGGCGCGAACCAGGTGGCGATCCTCGATGGCGGCCTGCATAAATGGGTCGCTGAGGGCCGTCCGCTGGAACAGGGCAAGGTCAAGCTGCGCCATCGCCACTTCACGGTGTGGCGCGATCCGGCCGCGGTGCGCGATCTCGACCAGATGAAGGCCAATGTCGCGAGCGGCGCCGAGGAGGTTGTCGACGCCCGTTCGGCGGCGCGCTTCACCGGTGAGGAAGCCGACCCGCGCGGTCTCGCTTCGGGCCATATCCCCGGATCGCGCAATCTCCCTTTCGACCAACTCCTCAATGCCGACGGCACCTTCAAGAGCAAGGACGAGATTCGCGCCGCCTTCGAGGCCGCCGGCGTGGACCCTGCAAAGCCGCTGGTGACCACGTGCGGTTCGGGCATCACCGCCTCGGTGCTGCTGTTCGGCGCTGCGCTGCTCGGGCGTGAGGACATCGCGCTCTATGATGGGTCGTGGAGCGAGTGGGGCTTGCGCCCGGATACCGAAAAGGAGATCGGTGCCGCGTGCAAGACGACGAGCGCAGCAGCCTGAAGCCCGGTACCCGGCTGGTGACAGCCGGGCGCCACGCGTCATCCGCCGGCCGGGGGATCGTCAATCCCCCGGTCTGGCGTGCCTCGACGATCCTGTTCGACAGCGTAGCCGATCTGCGCGCCGCGGTTCGCAGGCCGAACGAGGGCCTTTATTATGGCCGGCGCGGTACCCCGACGCAGTGGGCGCTGGCCGATGCACTGACCGAACTGGAACCCGGTGCGGAAGGGACGATGCTCTATCCGTCCGGGGTCGCTGCGGTCACTTCGGTGCTGCTGTCGCTGCTATCGCCGGGCGACGATCTGCTGATGGTGGACAGCGCCTATGAGCCGACCCGCGCGATCTGCAACGGCCTGCTCAGGCGGATGGGCGTAACCACGCGATATTATGATCCGATGATCGGTGCCGGGATATCCGCCCTCATCGGCGACCGGACCCGGGCGATCTTCCTCGAAAGCCCGGGTAGCCTCACCTTCGAAGTGCAGGACGTGCCGGCCATTACCGCCGCTGCTCGCGCCCGCGGCGTTACGACCGTGCTCGACAATACATGGGCGACGCCGCTGTTCTTCCCGGCGATTGCGCACGGCATCGACATCAGCATCCTGGCCTGCACCAAATATATCGTCGGCCATTCGGACGTGATGATGGGATCGGCCACCGCCGGTCGGGACCATTTCGAGGCGCTTCGCCGCGCCAGCCTTTCGCTGGGCCAGTGCGTCAGCCCCGACGATGCTTATCTGGCTGGGCGGGGCCTTCGCACGCTGGGCGTCCGGCTGCGCCAGCACCAGGATGGGGCACTCGCGGTTGCTTGCTGGCTGGGACAGCAGCCGCAGGTCGCGCGGGTGCTGCACCCCGCCTTGCCGGGCTGTCCCGGCCATGATCTGTGGCAGCGCGACTTTTCCGGCGCTACCGGGCTGTTCAGCATCGTGCTCGACGGCGGGGACGATGCGGCGCGGGCGGCGATGATCGACGGCTTGGCGTTGTTCGGGATCGGGTTCTCCTGGGGCGGCTATGAAAGCCTTGCGCTGCCGGTCGATCCCGCCGGACTGCGGACCGCCACCCGTTGGGAAGCCGAAGGCCCGGTCGTGCGGTTCCATATCGGCCTCGAGGACCCCGCGGATCTTATCGCGGACCTCGCGCTTGGGCTGGCGCGATTCGACGCTGCGCGAGGATGAAGCGCTTCTGAACGAAGCGGACCGGCTGTTGTTTTTTCCGGTGAGTCCGCGACGCACCGTCCGGCCGCGAGTCAATTTGCCGGTGTGGAAACCAGCTTTTCGAGCCGGCGAACCGCTGATCCGAGCGAATTGCCTAAAAAACGAGCGGCCGCGGCGGTTGCTGCGTCGGCATGCGCGGCACGGCCTAGGATCAGCCCCAGACCGGCCATGCTGGTGGTTTCCGCTTCGCGCAGGATAGCATCGAACCGCCGGCGCGTGATGGTGTTCGCGGCAGCGTAACGTGCGGCGAGCGTCGTCGCACAGCCAGCGCTATTCTCGTATTGCGGTGCATCATCAGGCCGCCTTGCAGCCGCGAAGCCATTGAGGACCGCGAGCGCGGAATGAATGGGGGCGAGAATATCTTCGGCGGCCGCGGAGGCGGGGTTCTCAGTGGGGATACGGCGTTCGAACATATGAGGCCACCTAGCGACAAGCCCAAATAGGCAGCAATGACTAGCAGATAATGCTTAATATTCGGTCAACCCCAGCCCGCCGGATCTGCGGTCACGCGCCGTCATAAATTGGAAATGCCGGTGTTGCGATATGGCAACACTATTGACCAAGATGGCACCTTTGGCCGGATAAGCGTTGTGCGATGCGAGATGCTGCTGCACAAACGTTACGCTTCGTACAGCAGTCGGCTCGGCCCATTTCAGGGTTCAAAGAAGTCTGGCGCGGACGAGCAGGGGAACGGATCGAAGTTTTATTTAAGGGGAATACCTATGCGCGCATCCATGATCGGTCTCTCGGCCCTTGCCTTGGTCGCTTCCGCCGCACCTGCCCTGGCGCAGGACGACGTCAAAGAGTTCACGCTGACCGGCAGTGCTGCCCTCGTCAGCGACTATCGTTTCCGTGGTATTTCGCAGAGCGACCGGCGCTTGGCAGCGCAGGCGAGCGCCACGATCACCCATGAATCGGGCCTCTACGCCAGCTTCTGGTCGTCGTCGATCGCGTCCGACACGGTCTATCCGGGCGCCAACGCGGAGCTCGATCTGATCGCCGGCTACTCGAAGACCATCTCGGGCTTCACGCTGGACGGCGGCGTTCTCTATTATGTCTACGCCAATGCCGACGCGCACGTGAACAGCGACTTCTTCGAGCCCTATGGCTCGATCAAGACCACCGTCGGTCCTGTCACCGCCAAGGGCGGCTTCGCTTATGCGTTCAAGCAGAAGGCGACCCTGTCGCCGATCAATCCTGCGGGCCACACCAAGGACGACAACCTGTATCTCTACGGCGAAGTGAGCGGGTCGATCCCGGACACGGGATTCAGCCTCCTCGGCCATGTCGGCTACAGCAAGGGCCGCAGCTATCTGACGCTTGGCCTCAAGGACTATATGGATTGGAACGTCGGTGCCAGCTACACGTGGCGTAACGCAACGTTCACCGTGTCCTATGTCGACACCGACATCAAGAGCCGGTTCGGCGTCTATGGCTCGCACAACCGGAACCAGGTCAAGGGCGGCGTCGTAGGGGCGGCCACCTACGCTTTCTGATCCCTGGGGATCGGCAGATCAGGGGGTCGCGGAGGTTCCGCGGCCCCTTTTTCGTATGTGGTGCGCTCGGTCGTCCATCAGGCGGACTCAGCGGCTTGCCGCAATCAGTTCGCGCGTGACGGGATGGCTCGGGCGCGCGATAAGGTCCGGCGTCGGACCCTCTTCAGCGATCCTGCCCGCGTCCATCACAATGATCCGGTGACACAGCCGCCGCGCGACCGCCAAGTCGTGTGTGATCATCAGAATAGCCAGGCCGCGGCTGCGCTGAAGCTCGCCGAGCAGGTCGAGGATCGTGCCGGCCACCAGCACGTCGAGCGCGGAAGTGGCTTCGTCGAGCAGCAGCAGGGCGGGATCGGGGCCCAGCGCGCGGGCAATCGCCACGCGCTGCGCCTGGCCGCCGGACAGGCCGCCGGGCCGGCGATCCGCCAGCGCGGGATCGAGGCCGACCTCGCCAAGCACGGCCGCGACCCGCTCGGCCACCGCAGCCTTGTCCAGCTCCGGCCGAAGCCGGCGGAGCGGCTCGGCGACGATCTCGGCGACGCGCCATAGCGGATCGAGGCTGGCGACCGGATCCTGGAAAACCGGCTGGAGCCCGGCGCGATCGGTGGAACGCATCGCACGGCGCGGCGGCAGCGGCTGGCCGCGCCAGGCGATGTCGCCGCGGTCGATCGGCCCAAGCCGAGCGATGGCCCGCGCCAGGGTCGACTTGCCCGATCCCGATCCGCCGACGATCGCCAGCGCTTCGCCTTCTGCTATGGCCAGGTCAGCGCCCGCCACCGCCTGGAACCGGCCCCGTCGCCAGCCCGGCCGCGCGAACGACACCGTCACGCCGCGCGCCTCGACCAGCGGCGCGCCGGTCGGCCCGAGCGGCGGCGCCGGGCCGTCGAGCCGCGGGCTCGCCGCGATCAATGCACGGGCATAGTCGCTGGTGGGGTTCCGCAGCAGCATCGGCGCCGGGCCGGTCTCGACGATCCGCCCGTCGTGCAGCACCGCCACCTGATCGGCATGATCGGCGACGGCAGCGAGATCATGGCTGACCAGCAGCAATGCCATGCCCTGTTCCGAACATAGCCGCCCGAGCAGCGCCATGATCTCGGCCCGCAGCATCGCGTCCAGCGCGGTCGTCGGCTCGTCGGCGACGAGCAGCTTCGGCCGATGGGCGATCGCCATCGCGATCAGCGCGCGCTGCCGCTGGCCGCCCGACAGGCGGTGCGGATATTGATCGAGCCGCTCGGCCGCCCGATCGAGGCCGACCTGTTCGAGTGCCGCCGCCATCTCGGCGCGCGAAGGGCGGGGTGCGCCCGCCTGGGTCCATGCCTCGCGCAGCTGGGCACCGATCGTCAGGTGCGGCGTCAGCGCTGTCAGCGGCTGCTGGAACACGAAGCCGACATCACGCCCGCGGATCGCCCGCAGCCGCTCCTCGCGGGCGCCGACAATCTCCTCGCCCGCGAGCTGGAACGAGCCCTCGACCAGCGCGGGCGAGAGGCCGAAAGGCGCCAGGCAGGTCTGGCTCTTGCCCGATCCCGATGCGCCGACCAGCGCGAGCGACCGGCCCGCTTCGATGCGGAAGGCGATATCGTGCACGATCGGCCGGCCGGCGATGGCGATGCGCAGGCCTTCGACGACGAGCAGGCTCATAGCGTGAACCGGTCGCGCAGTTTCTCGCCAATGCGGGTCAGGCACAGCAGGATCGTGACGAGGACGATGCCGGGCAGCAGCAGTGCGTGAGGGGCGATGTCCATGTCGTCCGCCCCGTCCTTGATCAGGATGCCGAGGGAGGTCATCGGCTCCTGCACGCCCAGGCCGAGGAAGCTGAGGAAGCTCTCGATCATCACCACCTGCGGTATGGTCAGCAGCAGATAGGCGATGGCGACCCCGGCGATGTTAGGCAGCATGTGGTGGAGCACGATCGCGGCGGGCGGCACGCCGGCCGCCTCGGCCGCGGCGATGAACGGGCGCTGCTTGAGCGCGAGCATCTGCCCCCGCACCACCCGCGCCATGGTCAGCCACTCGACCGCGCCGATGCCGAGGAACACCAGCAGGATGGATCGGCCAAACACCACCATCAGCAGGATCACCACGAACATGAACGGCAGCGCGTAGAGCGCGTCGACCACGCGCATCATCGCCTCGTCGATCTTGCCGCCGCACCAGCCTGCGATGGCACCCCAGGCGACCCCGACCAGCAGCGAGACCAGCGCCGCCGCCGCCGCCACGCCAAGGGTCACGCGGGTGCCGACCAGGGTGCGCGCGAGCAGGTCGCGGCCCACGCTGTCGGTGCCCATCGGGTGGCCGGCGGCCAGCGGCGCGGCGCGCACCGCATTCCAGTCGATCATGTCATATCGCCAATCTAGCGCCAGCGGGCCGAGCGCCGCGGCGATGGCAATCGTCGCGATCAGGACGAGCGCGACCCTCAATGCCGCGCTCGCGGGTCGAGCCAGCCATAAGCGAGGTCTGCGAGCAGGTTGAACAGGATGATCAGCGCCGCGTAGAGCGTGACGACGCCCAGCACGAGCGGATAGTCGCGGTTGAGCGCCCCCTGTACGAAATAGCGGCCGAGCCCCGGCAGCGCAAAGACCGTCTCGATCACCACAGCGCCGGTCAGCAGTCCCGCGGCGGCAGGCCCCAGATAGGAGGCGACGGGGACCAGCGCCGGTCGCAACGCATGGACGATCAGGATGCGCTTTCGGCCCAGGCCGCGTGCCCGCGCCATGCGGATATGCTCCTGGCCAAGCACCTCGGCGAGCCCGGCGCGGGCCAGCTTCGCGATGGCGCCGGCAGCGGGCAGGGCAAGGGCGATCACCGGCAGGACCAGGTGCGCCGCGTCGCCGTCGCCCCAGCCGGAGACGGGAAGCCAGCCGGCCCAAAGCCCGAACAGCAGCGCCAGCAGCGGCCCTGTGACGAAGCTCGGCAGGGCGGTGAGCAGGGTCGCCGCGAGCATCAGGCTCCGGTCGACATGGCCGCCTGTTTTCGCCGCCGCGCTCAAGCCCGCGCCGAGCCCGAGCAGCAGCGCCAGCAGCAGCGCCAGGCCGCCCAGGGTGAGCGAGATCGGCAGGCCGCGGGCGATGAGGTCGGTTACGGTGAAGTCACGATAGACCAGCGAAGGGCCAAAATCGCCGTGCAGCAGCCGCCAGAGATAGCGGCCGATCTGCTCCGGCAGCGGCCGGTCGAGCCCGTAGCTGGCAATCAGCGCGGCGCGTGTTTCCGGATCGAGCGGCCGCTCGCTGTCGAACGGCCCGCCGGGTGCGACGCGCATGAGCAGGAAGGAGAGGATCACGACCGCCGCCAGCGTCGGAAGCGCGGTGAGCAGGCGGCGGCGGATCAGGTCAAGCATGACGCTAGCCCCTCCGGAGAGAGCGCTTTACCCCGGAACATCGTCATCCCGGACTTTATCCGGGATCCCTCTGCCTTTGTCCGGCACGTGAACTGCCCACAAAAGAAAAAGGGGGATCCCGGATCAAGTCCGGGATGACGCAAATATCTTGGGTGCGCCTGCCTCAGTTGCCGAGGGAGACGCTGGCGTTCGCGCCGTTGGTCGCGGCGGCAGCGAGGATGGTGCGAGTGGCGGGGCCCTTGTCGACCATGTTGTCGCGAGTGTCGCCGACCGAGGAGCGGATACCCGGCTCGGGCACCGTCCTGGTCAGGCCGATGATATCCTTCTCGGTCTGGCTCTTGGCCGGCTGCGTGCCGGAGAACATCGCCGACAGGGCCTGCTGGCTCGAATCGGCTTCCTGCGGGCGCGGCGCGCCGGGCTTGGGCGGCACCAGGACGAAATCGGGCGGGATGGTGAGCGGCGCGCGCTTGGACACGGCGAAGGCGTCCAGGCTGGTGCGGCCGGCCATTACGCCCGGGCGATCGCCCCGGCTGCTGCACCCGGCGAGCAGCGCCATGGCGACGAGCGCCGAACCGAGAAGCAACTTAGACCGCATCGACATTCTCCGCAGGAGCCTTGGTTTCGCGCACCAGAAGGGCGCGCGCGACCAGAAGCAATACACCAATGGTAATCGCGGCGTCCGCGACATTGAAGACCAAAAAGGGATGCCAGGTCCCGATATGCAGATCGAGGAAGTCGGCGACATAGCCGAGCCGCGCCCGATCGGTGATATTTCCCGCCGCGCCGCCGAGGACAAGGCCGAGCGCCGCGACGTCGGGCCGCCCCTTTTCGCGCCAGATCCACAGGCAGATGGCAGCCGCGATCGCCGCGGTCATCGCCACCAGGATCCAGCGCTCCTTGTCCGACGCGGCGATCAGGAAGCCCATCGAGACGCCGTAATTCTCCACCCAGCGCAGATCGAAGAAGCTGGTGAGCGTCACCAGCCCGCGCTCAGGCAGCGCGAGCGGCGCCATGATCAGCCATTTGGACAACTGATCGACGATGAAGATCGTAGCGGCTATGCCGAAGCCCAGGGGCCGGTGGGTGATGCGAGCGAACTCAGCCATGCACCACCGTCTCGCAGCGACCGCACAGCGTGCCTTCGCTCTTTACCTCGGGCAGGTGCCGCCAGCAGCGGCCGCATTTCTCATATTCGGTCTTCTGCACTTCGAAGGCGATCGGATCAGCGCCGTTCGCCAGGTCGGCGGCGGCGGCATCCCCGTCGCAGATTTCCACCTTGGCGACGATGCCGATCTCGGCGATGTCGGCTGCGCGCAGCAGCGCGGCTTCTGCCGGTGCGTAGCTGATCGCGGTCACATCGACCTCGAGGCTCGACCCGATGATCTTCTCGCGGCGAAGCGGCTCGATCTGCCCGGTCAGCTTCGTCCGGTAGCGGCGCAGCAATTCCCAGCGCATCCTCAGGTCGTCATTCGCCCAGCCGACGTCGACCTCCGGCCAGGTGAGCAGGTGGACCGATCCGTCGTCCGGGAATCGCGTCGTCCACACCTCCTCGGCGGTGAAGCAGAGGATTGGCGCTGCATAGCGGACCAGCGCGTGGAACAGGATGTCGAGCACGGTGCGATAGGCGCGGCGCTTGATATCGTCCGCGGCGTCGCAATAGAGCGAGTCCTTGCGGATATCGAAGAAGAAGGCGGACAGGTCGTTGTTCGCGAAATCGACCAGCGCGCGGGCATAGCGGTTCAGCTCGAACGCGGCCGTCGCGTCCCTGAGTTCGGCATCGAGGCTCGCGAGCAGGTGGAGCACATAGAGCTCCAGCTCGGGCATTTCGCCGACCGGGAGCTTCTCGGCATCGCTGAAGCCATCGAGCGCGCCGAGCAGGTAGCGGAAGCTGTTGCGCAGCTTGCGATAGGCGTCGGAGGTGCCGGCGAGGATCTCCTTGCCGATGCGGACATCCTCGAAATAGTCGGTCGAGGCGACCCACAGGCGGAGAATGTCGGCGCCGCTCTCGTTGATGATCTTGAGCGGGTCGACGACATTGCCCTGGCTCTTCGACATCTTGCGGCCCTGACCGTCGAGCGCGAAGCCGTGGGTCAGCACCGCGTCATAGGGCGCGCGGCCACGGGTGCCGCAGCTTTCGAGCAGCGACGACTGGAACCAGCCGCGATGCTGATCCGAGCCTTCGAGATAGAGATCGGCGCGCGTGCCGACGCCGTAGCGCGCCTCGACGGTAAAGGCGTGGGTCGAGCCGGAGTCGAACCAGACATCGAGGATGTCGTTGACCGGCTCATAGTCGGCGGCGCTGTAGTCGGGGCCGAGCAGCGTCTGGTGATCGGCGGTGAACCAGGCGTCGGCGCCGCCGGCCTCGAACGCCGCGACGATGCGGGCGTTGACGGCGGGATCGCGCAGATAATCGCCGGTCTTCGCGTCGACATAGAGCGCGATCGGCACGCCCCAGGCGCGCTGGCGGCTGATCACCCAGTCGGGACGGCCGGCGACCATCGCGTGGATGCGGTTGCGCGCTTTCTCGGGGACCCAGCGGGTGTGCTCGATCGCGTCGAGGGCGACGCCGCGCAGCGTCGCGCCATTGCCCTGCGCCTTGAGGATCGCCTCCTCCTCGGCGCAGCGCGGGGCGATGTCGTCCTCGATCGGGCGGTCCATCGGGATGAACCATTGCGGGGTGCAGCGGAAGATCACCTTGGCCTTGGAGCGCCAGCTGTGCGGATAGCTGTGCTTGAAGTCGGCGCTGGCGGCGAGCAGGCCGCCGGCCTCGCGCAGGTCGGTGCAGATCGGCCCCTCGGGCGCGTTGAGCTTCGGTGCGATCACCGAGCCCTGGCCGCCCATCCATGCCCAGTCGGCGCGGTACTTGCCGTCGCCCTCGACCGCGAACACCGGGTCGATGCCATGCGCCTTGCACAGGAAGAAGTCGTCCTCGCCATGGTCGGGCGCCATATGGACGAGGCCGGTGCCGGCGTCGGTGGTGACGAAGTCACCGGCGAGGAACGGGCGCGGCTTGGCGAAGAAGCCGCCGAGATGGTGCATCGGGTGGCGGGCGATTGTGCCGGCGAGGTCGGAGCCTTTGCCTGACCAGATCAGGTCATCGGCCCGAAAGGATGGATCCATCTGATCCAGTGCGACGGCACCAAATTTAGCCAGCCGCGCGTGTACAGTGTGGGCTAGCTCCTTCGCAATCAGGATGCGGATAGGGTGTGCGTCGACCAGCACATATTCAACCTCTGGCCCGTAAGCCAAAGCCTGGTTCACCGGGATCGTCCAGGGCGTCGTCGTCCAGATCACCGCATAGGCGCCGACCAGCTCGGGGATCGCGCTCTCGACTATCTCGAATGCCACGTCGATCTGCGTCGAGGTGATGTCCTCATATTCGACTTCGGCCTCGGCCAGTGCGGTCTTCTCCACCGGAGACCACATCACCGGCTTGGCGCCGCGATAAAGCTGGCCGCTCTCGGCGAACTTCAGCAGCTCGCCGACGATCGCTGCTTCCGACGCATAGTTCATCGTCAGATAGGGATCGTCCCAGTCGGCCTGGACGCCGAGGCGCTTGAACTGCTCGCGCTGGACGTCGACCCATTTGGTGGCATAGGCGCGGCATTCGGCGCGGAACTGGACGGGATCGACCTCGTCCTTGTTGAGCTTCTTGGCGCGATAGGCTTCCTCGACCTTCCACTCGATCGGCAGGCCGTGGCAGTCCCAACCCGGAACATAGGGCGCATCCTTGCCGGTCAGCGACTGGCTGCGGACGATGATGTCCTTGAGCACCTTGTTCATCGCATGGCCCATATGGATGTCGCCATTGGCGTAGGGCGGGCCGTCATGGAGGATGAAGCGCGGCTTGCCGGCGCGATCGGCGCGGAGCTTGCCGTACAGATCGTCGGCCGCCCATTTCGCGAGGATCGCCGGTTCCTTCTGGGCGAGGCCGGCCTTCATCGGAAAGTCGGTCTTCGGCAGGAAGACGGTGGCGCGGTAGTCGGTTGCGTCGGTCATTTCTGAAATCTGGTTCCACCGGAGCCGCTTATCCCGAGCGAAGTCGAGGGAGCCGCCTGAGCGAAGCGAAGGCTCCTCGCTGTCGCTCGGACGGGTGTCTCGACTTCGCTCGACACGAACGGAGTTTGGGGGCAGGCCCTACGCGACCGGGCTGTATGCGGCAAGTATCCGCTTCGCCTCGACGCAATCCTTGTCCATCTGCGCCATCAGCGGTTCCAACCCGTCGAACTTCGCCTCGGGGCGGAGATAGGCGATCAGCTCGATCTCGATGCACTGGTCGTACAGGCTCTCGGCGAAATCGAAGAAGTGGACCTCGAGCAGCTCCTTTGGCGGATCGAAGGTGGGGCGGATGCCGATATTGGCGGCCCCGTTCACCACCCGCCCGTCGGGCAGGAGGCCGCGCACGGCGTAAATGCCATATCTGGGACGCAGGTAACGATCGAGTGCGATGTTGGCGGTGGGATAGCCGATCGTCCGGCCGAGCTTGTCGCCATGCTGGACGAGGCCCTGGATGCGATAGGGGCGGGTGAGCAGCCGCGCCGCTTCGACTGGATCGCCTTCCACCAGCGCCTGGCGGATGCGGCTCGATGAGATCGGTCCGTGCTCATCCGTAACCGGGCCGATCGCCTCGGCCGTAAGCCCCTGCGGCGGGCCAAGCTCGGCGAGCAGCGCGACATCGCCGGAGCGTGCCTTGCCGAAGGTGAAGTCCTGCCCGGTCACGACATGGGCAGCGCCCGCGCGGCCGATCAGCCACTCGGAGATGAAATCGGCGGCCGAAACACCGGCAAGCTCGGCGTTGAAGGTGAACACCAGCATCGCGTCCGCGCCGGCCTTCGCGAACAACTCCGCGCGCTGCTCCAGCGTGGTCAGGCGGAAGGGCGGCGTATCGGGCCGGAAATAGCGGACGGGGTGTGGATCGAAGCTGGCGACGAGCACCGGTCGGCCGGTCGCACGGCCGTTGGCGATTGCCGCGCCGACAACCGCCTGATGCCCCCTGTGGAAGCCGTCGAAATTCCCCAGCGCCACCACGCCCCCACGCAGATGCTCGGGAACCGGGCGGTCGCATGTCAGCCGCTCCATGCCGCGCCTATAGGTAGTCGCGCGGGACGGCGCAATCAGCGGCGGCGCAAAGTGATGAAACTATAGCCGGGGCGACCATCGGCGGCGGGGTGATCCTCGCGCGCGGTCTCCCGCCAGGCGGCCGGATCGAATGCCGGCACGACGGTGTCGCCATCGGGCGCGGCGTCGATCTCGGTCAGTTCGATCCGGTCGGCATGGGGCAGCAGCAGCGCATAGATTTCGGCGCCGCCGACGACCGACAGCCGATCGCTGCCTGCTGCCGCTATCGCTCCCGCCACGTCATGGAAGACCTCCGCACCTTCGGCTTGCCATTCGGTATCGCGCGTCAGGACTATGTGGCGGCGGCCGGGCAGCAGGCCGGGCAGGCTTTCGAAGGTCTTGCGGCCCATCAGCATCGGCGCGCCCTCGGTCAGCGCCTTGAAGTGCCTGAGATCGGCGGGCAGGCGCCAGGGTAGGCTGCCCTCGCGCCCGATCACGCCATTGCGAGCGCGGGCCAGGACGAAGACGATCTCCGGTTTCTTCGGAGACGTCACACCGCCACCTCGGCCTTGATGTGCGGGTGCGGATCATAGCCCTCGATCTCGAAATCCTCGGGGGCGTAGGCGAACATGCTCGACGGCTTGCGCGTGAAGCGCAGCTTCGGGAAGGTGCGCGGCTGGCGCGAGAGTTGTTCCTCGACCAGATGGGCGTGATTGGAATAGACATGGGTGTCGGCGCCCATCCACACCAGCTCGCCCGGCTCTAGATCGGTCTGCTGCGCCAGCATCCGGATCAGCACCGCCGCTTCGAAGATGTTGAACGGGAAGCCGAGCCCAAGGTCGCACGAGCGCTGGTACAGGATGCCCGACAGCCGGCCGTTGGCGACATGATATTGATAGGTCATGTGGCAGGGCGGCAGCGCCATTTCGGCCAGCTCGGGGACGTTCCAGCCGGTGAAGATCAGCCGGCGCGAGGCGGGGTTGGTGCGGATCATTTCGACCAGCTCGGCGATCTGGTTGACGCCCTTGTCGTCGCGCCTGAACAGGCCGCCGCCGGCCGGCGTGTAGCGCGGCCAGTCGACCCATTGCTTGCCGTAGACCGGGCCGAGATCGCCCCATCGCGCCGCGAACTCCGGTTCCTCGATGATGCGTCGCTCGAAGGCGTCGCGGTCGATCGCCTCGCCGGTTTCGCGGCGATATTTGTCGAGCGGCCAGTCGGTCCAGATATGGACGTTCTGGCCGACCAGCGGGCGGATGTTGGTATCGCCCGACAGGAACCAGATCAGCTCCTTGATCGCGCTCTTCCAGAATATCCGCTTGGTGGTGATCAGCGGCACGGTGCCGTCAGACAGGTCGAACCGCATCGTCACGCCGAACAGTGCGCGGGTGCCGACGCCGGTGCGGTCGGTGCGCTCGTCGCCGCCATACCAGGCGCGCGCCATGGCATCGAGATATTGCTGTTCGGGGTGATCGCTCATGGGGACGGGGTAGCCGCTACCGCCGCCGACTTTCAAGGCTGTCAGCCACCGCCGGCGACGGGATCGTCATGCCTGGCGGCCGAGCAGCGGCTTGATCGGGGAGATGTCATAGCCGGCTTCGGCCGCCTTCGACGCCAGCCTGTCCGCATCCTCGCCCTCGGCGCCCCGGGCCAGCGCCCAGCAGAAGGTGGAGCGCGTGCCCGAGCGGCAGAAGGCGAGCACCGGGCCCTCGGCCTTGGCGAGCGCTTCGCGCATCGCCGCGATCTGGCTCGGTGCGAAGCCGCCCGGCGTGATCGGGATGGCGACATAGGCGAGCCCGGCCGTGCGCGCGGCCTCACGGATGTTGTCGCCGCTCGGCTGGCCCGGCTCTTCCTGCTCAGGCCGGTTGTTGATGATCATGGTGAAGCCCTGCGCGGCAGCCTCGGCGACATCGTCGGGGCCGATCTGGGCCGCTACCGATATGCTGTCGTCGATCTTGCGGAACATGGGTTCTCTCCTCAGCCTCGATAGTCCCGAATGGCGGCAAGGAACGCATCGCCATAGGTTTCCAGTTTCTTCGCCCCTACGCCCGAAACCCGGGCGAGGCCAGCCAGCGAATCGGGCTTCGCCGCCGCCATCTCGCGCAGGGTGACGTCGGTGAAGACGACATAGGGCGGCACGCCCTGGGCCTTGGCGAGATCGCGGCGCAAGCTCCTCAGCACCTCGAACAGCGGATCGTGCGGATAATCCGGCTTGCCGTCGCGGGCCTTGCGGCGGCGCTGCCGCTCGGGCGGAAGGACCAGCTGCAGCGGCTCGTCGCCCTTGAGGATCGACTTTGCCGCCGGGCCGAAGGACAACCCGCCATAGTCGTCGGCGCGCAGCGCGTCGCGGGCGAGCAGGGCGCGCGCCACCGGCTTGATCAGCTTCTGCTCGGCCTCGTCGGCGATGCCGAATACCGACAGGCGGTGATGGCCGAGGCCCAGTATCTTGTCGGTCTCGCGTCCGGCCAGAACGTCGGCGAGATGGGTGACGCCGTAGCGCATCTCGGTGCGAAAGGCAGCGGAGAGCAGCTTCTGCGCGACGACGCTCGCGTCGACCCCGGTCGGCGGACTGAGGCAATTGTCGCAATTGCCGCAGGCGGGCGGCGGGTTCTCGCCGAAATGCCTTAGCAGGATCGCGCGGCGGCAGCCTGGCGCCTCGACCAGCATCGCCATCGCGTTGAGGCGCTGGCGCTCGCCCGAACGACGGTTCTCCTCGACGTCTGTCTCGATCCGCCGCCGAGCGCGGGCGAAATCCTCGGCGCCCCAGAACAGCTGGGTCACCGCCGGATCGCCATCGCGGCCGGCGCGGCCGGTCTCCTGATAATAGGCTTCGATCGACTTGGGCAGGCCGGCATGGGCGACGAAGCGGACGTCGGGCTTGTCGATGCCCATGCCGAACGCGACCGTGGCGACCATCACCATGTCTTCCGACGAGACGAACGCCTTCTGGTTCGCAGCCCGGATCCGCGCATCGAGCCCGGCATGATAGGCGCGGGTCGGCCGGCCGCTGCCGCCGAGCTGAGCGGCGAGCTTCTCGGTTGCGTCGCGGGTAGGGGCATAGATGATCCCGGGCCCGGGATTGTCGTCGAGCAGCTGGGCGAGCTGCCTGCCCACGCCATCGCGCGGGGTGATGCCGTAGCGCAGGTTGGCGCGGTCGAAACCGGCCAGGATCAGCCCGTCGTGCTCGATGCCGAGCTGCGCCAGGATGTCGTCACGGGTATGGCTGTCGGCGGTCGCGGTCAGCGCGAGGCGCGGGACATCGGGGCGCATGTCGAGCAGGCCGCGCAGCAGGCGGTAGTCGGGGCGGAAATCATGCCCCCATTCGGAGACGCAATGGGCTTCGTCGATCGCGATCAGGGCGAGCGGGACCTGGCCGATCAGCCGGCGGAAGCCGTCGCTCGAAACGCGTTCGGGGGCGACATAGAGCAGGTCGAGTTCGCCGGCGCGCAGCCGGTCGATCGTCTCGTCGCGATTGTCGTCGGCCGAGGTGAGCGCGGCGGCGCGTATGCCGGCGGCCTCGGCCGAGCGCACCTGATCGTGCATCAGCGCGATCAGCGGCGAAACGACCAGCCCGGTGCCTTCGCGGCACAGCGCCGGGATCTGGTAGGTCAGCGACTTACCCGCTCCGGTCGGCATCACCGCGAGCGAGTTCTGCCCGGCCATGACGCGATCGATCACGTCCTGCTGCCGGCCCCGGAACTGGGCATAGCCGAAGGTTCGCTGAAGGGCTTCCAAGGGTGTGGGCATGTGGGGTCTTCTAGCCGAAGATCAGATCGTGTCGAGCGCCAGGCCGGCGGAGTCGTCAATATTGATCGCCCTTCCAGATGTCATTCCGGCAAATGCAGCGCTTGAGCCGGTTAGGACGGTCCATCTCCGTCTTCACCAGAAACGGCGCGGCTATGCGGCCTCGCGCTCCTCGGCCTCGCTGGCCTGGCGCATCCACATCTCTGCGTACAGCCCGTCACGCGCCAGAAGTTCGGCATGGCCGCCGCGTTCGACGATGCGGCCGGCTTCGAGCACCAGGATCTCGTCGGCATGCGCAACCGTCGACAGGCGATGCGCGATGACGATCGTGGTGCGGCCCTGCTCGACGCCGCGCAATGTGGTCTGGATGTCGGCTTCGGTGCGGCTGTCGAGCGCGCTGGTCGCCTCATCGAGGATCAGCAGCGGCGGGTTCTTCAGCAGGGTGCGGGCGATCGCCACGCGCTGCTTCTCGCCGCCAGACAGCTTGAGC
The DNA here is from genome assembly GCF_037861105.1 of Rhizorhabdus argentea. NCBI lineage: Bacteria > Pseudomonadati > Pseudomonadota > Alphaproteobacteria > Sphingomonadales > Rhizorhabdaceae > Rhizorhabdus > Rhizorhabdus argentea. The sequence goes on along the minus strand of NZ_JBANFK010000012.1, from coordinate 35,756 downwards.
CCGCGCTCGCCGACGCGGGTATTGTAGCCCTGCGGCAGCGACAGGATGAAGTCGTGGATCGCGGCGCCGCGTGCGGCTTCCTCGATCTCCGCCTGGCTGGCGCCGTCGCGGCCATAGCCGATATTGTAGCCGATGGTGTCGTTGAACAGCACCGTGTCCTGCGGAACGATGCCGATCGCATGGCGGAGGGAGGCCTGCGTCACCTTCGCGATGTCCTGGCCATCGATCGTTACCCGGCCGCTACTGATGTCGTAGAAACGGTAGAGGATCCGCGCGAGCGTCGATTTGCCCGCGCCCGACGGGCCGACCACCGCCAGCGTGCCGCCGGGACGGATCGCCAGGTCGATGCCCTTCAGGATCTCGCGCTCCGGATCATAGGCGAAGTGGACGTCCTCGAAGCGAACCGTGCCGCCCGTTATCTTCAGCGGCACCGCGTCGGGCGCGTCGACCACTTCGGCGGGCGTGTCGATCAGCCGGAAGATGGCTTCCATGTCGATCAGGCCCTGGCGGATCTCGCGATAGACCATGCCGAGCATGTCGAGCGGGCGGAACAGCTGGCTCAGCATCGTGTTCACGAACACGACGTCGCCCGGCGAGAACCAGCCGCGGCTCCAGCCATAGACGCTGTAGCCCATCGCGCCTGCCATCATCAGGTTGGTGATGAGCGACTGGCCGATGTTGAGGGCTGCCAGCGAGCCTTCGTTCTTGGTCGCGGCTTTCGCATAGGCTGCGATGGCGACGCCGTAATTGTCCGCTTCGCGCTTCTCGGCGTTGAAATATTTGACGGTTTCGTAGTTGAGCAGCGCATCGACCGCGCGCGCGGCGGCACGGGTGTCGTGCTCGACCATCTCGCGGCGCATCTTCGAGCGCCATTCGGTGACCTTGCGGGTGAAGACGATATAGCCGGCAATCGCCAGCACCGTCGCGCTGACCAGCCCCGCGCCGAACTTCACGAAGAAGATCAGGCAGACGGCGGTCAGCTCGAACAGGGTAGGGCCGATGTTGAACAGCAGGAAATAGAGCATCGTGTCGATGCTCTTGGTGCCACGCTCGACGATCTTGGTGAGGGCACCAGTGCGGCGTTCGAGATGAAAGCGCAGCGACAGGCGGTGCAACTGCCAGAACACTTCGAGTGACAGCCGCCGCGCCGCATCCTGGCCGACCAGCTCGAAGATCGCGTTGCGAAGATTGTCGAACAGCACGCCGCCGAAACGCGCGCCGGCATAGGCGACGACGAGCGCGACAGCGATTTCGACACCCGGCTCGAGCCCTGGCGCCATGCGGTCGATCGCCGCCTTGTAGGCGAACGGCATCAGCAGCACGACCGCCTTCGACGCCAGCACCAGCACCATCGCGATCAGTACGCGCGCGCGCAGCGCCGGTTCTCCCTTTGGCCATAGATAGGGCAGGAAGCGCCGCAGCGTGGCAAAGCCGTGCTCGGGATTGGCGACACTGGCGGAGGCGTGATCGGGCGGCATTGCCAGCCAAGATAGGGATGGCGGATCGATAGGGGAAGTCAGCCCGTGCGCCCGGCATTGCCTATGGGGGATTTCACGATCATCGGCGATTGCGGAAAACTCGTGCGTAAGCTACCGATTCTCTGTAGGAAGAGGATGGCAAATGAGCCAGAAAGAGGAACTCTGGACGGGGGATCGCGGCAGCGATCTTGCGAACCGCTTTGGCCGCTGGAGCGACAAGGACGAGTTGCTGCATCCCGAAGCCACGACTCCGGGCGACACCCTTACCGAGACCTGGGCCTATCTTTGGTACATCCCCGAAGAGCGCATCTATTCACAGATCCACATCTGGGTTCACCCCAACCTTGGCGTGGTGACGGCAGGCATCGGAGTGGCGCGTGGCCATAAGCCATCGATGGTCTCGGCGGAGTTGCTCGATGTGCCGGCGTTCGCGTCCGCGGCCAATCTCGGCGACGGCAGCGACATGCGCTTCGCCAACGGCCTGCATGTGGAGATCATCGAGCCGTTCAAGAAGATCCGCGTCACCTATGACGATCCAGCCCGCGGCAACGCGCTCGATCTCACCGTCACCGCCTTCTCTCCCCCGGTGATGCGCGGCAGCGAGAATCACTTCGATCAGGCCACCTACAACAAGGGCACGGTCACGTTGCGCGGCAAAAGCTACGCCATCGACGGCTGTGGCATGCGCGATCGATCCTGGGGCCAGCTGCGGACGGAGGCGCTGGTGCCTGGGCCGCCGTTCACCTGGATGACCGGCATATTCGCCGAGCAGAAGCTTTCCTGGAACCTGGCCGCATTCGACGATCCGGATCGCGATCCCGACTGGAAGGGCCTGTTCGACACCGCGCGCGACGAGATGATCCATGATGGCTGGCTGTGCATCGGCGACGAGATGTCCCGCCTCACCAACGCATCGAAGATCACCCGACGCGATCCGGTGACGTTGAGGCCGTTGAGCCACGAAGTGTCATTCACCGATCGCTGGGGGCGGGACTATCGCATCACCGGCAGGATCACTGCGACGCTGCCATGGACCGGATGGCCCAACATGTTCGCCTGGCTCTGCCTGACCGAATGGACGCTGGACGGCGCAACCGGCTGGGGCGACACGCAGGAAGTGCAATGGGGCGACTATACCCACGCGCGTCGCCAGGATCAGGAGCCCGGCCCGTCCGGGCGCTGGAGGTGATGCCACGCCATGGTGATTGCGCTCGGACACCAGTCGTGATGCCGCCGGAGTGTCATGGCCGGAACTGACCCAAACGTCGCCAGTACAGGATCAGAAAAGCCAGTCCTCCAAGGGCCGGATAGACGATCATCGCCAGGACAAATGCAGCGAAGATGAACGGGTAGGCTGGGCCGCGAGGAATGCCGTTCAGCAGGATCACGAGGAAGACAAGTTCGAGGAATAGCAGGTCCAACAGTCCGGCGGTGAGGAGCGGATCGGCCAACATCATCTTGTTGAACTCGGTGAAGCCTTCCATGAACGTATATCTCGACATGATGCCGGCGGGATTGAGCAGGCCCCACATCTGCAGCGCCAAAAATCCGATCGTCACGACGGTCACAAGCAGTTTGCCCCAGGTAGGAACGCGACGGTTTTCCGATGTGTCGACCATATGGGAGCTCTCCTCTTTCGTTCTTCAGCCATTTTCTATCACAGCACCCGGCGAAGCCAGCACGATCTATGTAAGAAGCCTTCCTTCCCTCCAACGAAGATCGCCGGCAGCAGTAGCGCGCCGACCGCTCCTGCGACTCTGCGGGAGATATTCGATTGGATCGGAATCGCTAATCCAACGTTAACGACCCTGCTGCCAGCGGCGATGTTCGCTTCAGCCTCCGTCGGACGGGAAGCCGGATATGCTGCCGAGGTCTATTACAGCCTCCATCCGGTTGACTGATCCTGATCTGGCCCACTTGACCGGCTTCGCATCGATTGGTTGGCTGGCGCGAAGGTGCGGGCGCGCAAGTTCGAGGCCAGGGGGCAATTCGTGACGCTCGGCAGCAGGGCGAGGATGCTCGCCATGCTGGCGCCGGTCGCGCTTACAGGCTGCGGCGGCGTGATGGATCCGCAGGGGCCGGTGGGCGCGGCCGAGCGGACGATCCTGCTCAATAGTCTCGCAATCATGCTGGCGATCGTGGTTCCGACGATCATCGCCACGCTTGGCTTCGCATGGTGGTTCAGGGCGGGCAACAAGAAGGCGCGATATTTGCCCGACTGGGCCTATTCGGGCCGCGTCGAACTCGTCGTCTGGTCGATCCCCATTCTGGTGGTCCTGTTCCTGTCGGGCGTGATCTGGGTCGGCAGTCACCAGCTCGATCCCTATCGCCCGCTGCGTGCCGGCGGCAGGCCAGTCGAGGTGCAGGTCGTCTCGCTCGATTGGAAATGGCTGTTCATCTATCCGGCGCAGGGCGTCGCCAGCGTCAACGAGCTTGTCGTGCCGGCCGGCGTGCCGGTGCACTTCTCGCTCACCTCGGCCGGCGTGATGAACGCTTTCTTCGTGCCCCAGCTTGGCAGCATGATCTATACGATGAACGGCATGGTTTCGCAGCTCCACCTGCAGGCCGACCGTCCCGGTAACTATTATGGCATGTCCACCCAGTATAGCGGCGACGGCTTCTCGGACATGCACTTCGTCACCCGCGCCGTACCCCCCGATCAGTTCGCCAACTGGATAGCACGCACGAAATCGTCGGGGCCGGTGCTCGACCCGCGCAGTTATGAGGGGCTGGCGCGGCACAGCGTGGAGCGCCGGCCCTTTACCTATCGTGCTGTCGCGCCGGGGCTGTTCGATGCGATTGCCACGCAGAAGATTCCGCCATCGTCAGGTCCTCGCATCGGGCGCACCCCTATGCACCATGATGTCTCGCCCGAGGATGTAGGATGAACTGGTTCGGCAAGCTCGACTGGTCGGCGATCCCGCTGGACCAGCCCATCCCGCTGATGGCCTCCGCGGTGATTGGCGGCGGCATTGTCGGAGTGCTGTTCTACGCCTGGCGAAGGGGATGGTGGCCCTATCTGTGGCGCGAGTGGATCACCAGCGTCGACCATAAGCGGATTGGGGTGATGTATATCCTGCTCGCGCTGGTGATGCTGGTGCGCGGCTTTGCCGACGCGATCATGATGCGGTCGCAACAGTCGCTGGCGACGAACGGGGCGCTCGGCTACCTGCCGCCTGAACATTACAACCAAATATTCTCGGCCCACGGCACGATCATGATCTTCTTCGGCGCGATGCCGTTCATGATCGGGCTGATGAACTATGTCGTGCCGCTCCAGCTGGGCGTGCGTGACGTTGCCTTCCCGACGCTCAATTCAGTAGGCTTCTGGTTGACCGCTTCCGGCGCCTTGCTGGTCAACGTCAGCCTGATAATCGGCGAGTTCGCCCGCACCGGCTGGCTGCCCTATCCACCCTTGTCGGAGCTTGCCTATTCCCCCGGGGTCGGAGTCGATTATTATCTATGGGCGCTGCAGATAGCGGGCTTAGGCACGCTCATTACTGGCATAAACCTCGTTACCACCATCCTGAAGATGCGTGCGCCCGGCATGTCCTACATGCGCATGCCGATGTTCTGCTGGACCAGCATGGCGTCCAGCCTCCTGATCGTGGCGGCCTTCCCCATCCTCACCGCGACGCTGGCGATGCTGACGCTCGATCGCTATGCTGGCTTCCACTTCTTCACGAACGAGGCGGGCGGCAACCCGATGATGTTCGTGAACCTGATCTGGGCCTGGGGCCATCCGGAAGTCTATATTCTGATCCTGCCGGCATTCGGCATCTTCTCGGAGATATTCTCGACCTTTTCTCGCAAGCCGCTGTTCGGATACCGCTCGATGGTGATGGCGACGATGTTTATCTGTATCGTCTCCTTCTTCGTCTGGGCGCATCATTTCTTCACCATGGGCGCAGATGCCGACGTCAACGGCTTCTTCGGGATCGCAACCTCGATCATCGCGGTCGGGACCGGGGTGAAGATCTACAACTGGCTGTTCACCATGTATGGCGGGCGCGTGCACTTCCAGGTGCCGATGCTGTGGGCACTTGGGTTTGTCGGCACCTTTATCGTCGGCGGGATGACCGGTGTGTTGCTTGCGGTTCCACCGGCTGACTTCGTGCTGCACAACTCGATGTTTCTTGTCGCTCATTTCCACAATGTCATCATCGGCGGTGTATTGTTCGGCGCCTTTGCCGGCTATGAATATTGGTTCCCCAAGGCGTTCGGATTCCGTCTTCATGAAGGTTGGGGCAAGACGGCGTTCTGGCTGACGATCACCGGCTTCTTCGCTACGTTCATGCCGCTATATGCCGCAGGCCTCGAGGGGATGACGCGCCGGCTGCAGCACATCGACAATCCCGCATGGGACAAGTGGGTGATGATGGCCGGACTGGGCACGATCGTCATCGCGCTCGGTGCGGCGTCGCAGATCGTCCAACTCGTCGTCAGCATCCGGATGCGCGATCGGCTGCGCGACGTCACTGGCGATCCCTGGGACGGACGGAGCCTCGAATGGGCGACGCCGTCGCCGCCGCCGAGCTTCAACTTCCCGATACTATACGATGTGCACAATGAGGAGGCCTATTGGGGCATCAAGCAGGCGGCGATCGCGCAGCAGCGCCTCCCGGACGAGCCCGACTATCAGCCGATCAAGATGCCGCGCAACAGCCCTACCGGCTTCGTCACCGCCTTCTTCGCCAGCTTCATGGGCTTCGCATTGATCTGGCATATCTGGTGGATGGTGGCGCTGGGTTTCATCGGCGCCTATGCGACCTTCGTCGTCTTTGCGTGGCGCGACCATGATGAATATGAGGTGCCGGTGGAGGAGGTCGCGCGCGTCGACCGCGCCCGCCGCGCCGCCCGCAATGCGGAGTGGTTGGCGATGTTGGGGCGGCCGGCATGAGCACTGCCGCGACGACACCCTCCGATATCCCGCCGTCGAGCTCACAACGCGATCCATATCGCATCGGGCATGACCGGCACAGTAATGGCGATCGTGGCGCGCGCGGTCATGGCGAGGGCGGTCCGGCACCCAAGCGTGTCATCGTCGGCTATGGATTCTGGATCTTCCTGCTGTCGGACATCGTCATGTTCGCGGCCTTCTTCGCCGCCTATGCGGTGCTCGCCGGATCGACCGCCGGCGGACCCAGCGGGCGCGATCTGTTCGATCTTCAGCGCGTGGCGATTCAGACCGGTTGCCTGCTGGCAAGCAGCTTCACCTGCGGCCTGAGCTATGTCGCCGCCACGCGCCGGAATCAACTTCAGGTCCAATTGTGGCTACTCATTACCGGGTTGCTCGGTCTCGCCTTCGTCACTCTCGAGGTGATGGAGTTTGTCGGGATGGTTTTGCAGGGGGCCGGCCCCGGTCGCAGCGCCTTCCTCTCAGCCTTCTTCGCGCTGGTTGGCTGTCACGGCCTGCACGTGACTCTCGGCGGACTGTGGTTGCTGACGATGATGGCGCAGATCTGGGTCAAAGGTTTCCGGCCGCATATCATGCGGCGATTGCTGTGCTTCAATCTATTCTGGCATGCGCTCGACATCATCTGGGTCGCGCTGTTCACGATCGTCTATCTATTGGGAGCAGGCATGTGACAGAGCCCGGCGAGCCCGGTTTCGACGACAGGCGCGACGATGCCGCGCCAGGCGATGAGCGTCTCGACGGGTCAGGCGAAACACATGGTCTGGGAATCTATGTGGCTGGACTGGCTCTCGCCCTCGCGTTGACCGGGGCGAGTTTCGCCACGGCCGCTTATGACCTTGTCTGGGAACCGGCGATCCCAGCGGCGCTTATCGCGTTGGCTGTGGCGCAGATCGGTGTCCATCTCGTGTTCTTCCTCCACATTACCAGCGGGCCAGAGCACACCAATAACAGCTTGGCACTGGCCTTCGGCGTATTCATCGTCGTACTGGTGGTTGGCGGGTCGATCTGGATCATGGACCATCTCAACCATCGTATGATGCCAATGGATCAGATGATGCAGATGCAGCGATAGGAACCTGATATTTCAATCCGGTTGGCATCGAGCGCAAATTCGAATAAGGCTGGTGAGATATAGTTGTTTGTTGTAGGAAATTTCGCGTAGAATGCCTGCAATTCATCGGCTAGGCGATGCGCTCGCTTTATTCGATGCAAAGGTGAAGTCGAAGTTGGTGTTTTCCCTGCACCGCATTATAGAGCGGCGTTCCTAATGGAGTTTTTTGATGTCTGACGATAACCTGCTTGAACTGACCGCCGAGATCGTGGCTGCCCACCTTTCATCCAACACGGTGGCAGCGAACGATGTGCCGACGCTTATCAAGAGCGTGCATGGCGCCTTGTCTGGACTGGGTGCACCGGTTCCGGAACCCGAAGTGAAGCAAGAGCCGGCAGTGTCTATCCGTGCTTCCATCAAGCCCGACTACATAGTCTGTCTGGAAGACGGCAAGAAGCTCAAGATGCTCAAGCGCCATTTGATGACGCATTATCAAATGACGCCTGGTGAGTATCGGGCGAAGTGGAACCTTCCGGCCGATTACCCGATGGTGGCGCCGAATTACGCAAATCAGCGTAAGGAGCTGGCGCTCAAGATCGGTCTGGGCCAGAAACGAAAAGCGGCACCTGCTCCGGAACCTGTAGCTTCGCCCAAGGCAGCTCCAGCCCCGAAAGCTGCAGCGGCACGCAAAGCGGCTGCAGCCGCCGCCGCCGCACCGGCGCCGAAAACCCGCAAGCCGAGAGCGCGCAAGGCCGAAGCTTGATCGACGGCTGGGGTGGCTAGCAGTCGCCCCAGTTCGCCGTACATTCTGAAACGGCGCTCAGTGCTGTCGTTTTACGCGCCGGCGCAGATGACGTGATCGCAGCTTCATCCGCGTGCGGCCTTGGGTCCTTTGTCGCGCGTGGATGGTTCTGGACGTTGGCGCGGTGAACATCTAATCTTCTGGTCGGCTGGCGGACAGCCCTTGCCGCAGCTAGCGCGTGGCTCCTCCTTCGCGGGATATCACCCTGTGTCGCTCGTAATGCCAGTCCCGGATGCCGAAACACTTGCGCGGCGCGACGACATCATCGCCGCACTTCGCGCGATTGTGCCCGGCGAAGGCGTGATCGAGGACGCGGCGGAACTTCGTCCCTATGAAAGCGACGGACTGTCCATCTATCGTCAGCCACCCATGGTGGTCGTCCTTCCCGAGACGGTCGAGCAGGTTTCGGCAATCCTGCGCTGGTGCCACGCTCATGGCGTCAAGGTCGTGCCGCGCGGCGCGGGGACGTCGCTGTCAGGCGGCGCGCTGCCGCTGGCCGATGCCGTGCTGCTCGGCATGTCGAAGTTCAGCCGCATCATCGACATCAGCTATGAAGACCGGCTGGCCATCGTCCAGCCGGGTGTCACGAATCTGGCAATCACCCGTGCTGTCGAGGCAAGTGGCTTTTACTATGCGCCCGATCCATCGAGCCAGATCGCCTGCACGATCGGCGGCAATGTAGCCGAGAACTCCGGGGGCGTGCACTGCCTCAAATATGGACTGACCACCAACAACGTCCTCGCCGTCGAAATGGTCACCATGGAGGGCGAGGTGCTTCGGCTCGGCGGCCGCTATCTCGATCCGGCAGGGCTCGATCTACTAGGCGTCGTGGTGGGTTCCGAAGGGCTGCTCGGCGTCGTCACCGAAGTGACCGTCCGGATCCTGCCCCGCCCGCAGACCGCACGCGCCCTGCTCGTGGGGTTCGCGACGGTGGAAAGCGCGGGGCAGTGCGTCGCCGATATCATAGCCGCGGGCATCATCCCGGCGGGCATGGAAATGATGGATCGCCCGGCCATCCATGCCGCCGAGGCCTTTGTACAGGTTGGCTATCCCCTCGACGTCGACGCCCTGCTGATCGTCGAATTGGACGGCCCCGTTGCCGAATGCGATTACCTCATTGATGAGGTCGCCCGCATCGCCACCGCGCATGGCGCGGTCTCACTGCGCGTATCGCACGATGATGACGAGCGGCTGGCTTTCTGGGCTGGCCGCAAGGCGGCCTTTCCCGCCGTCGGCCGCATCGCGCCCGATTTTTACTGCATGGACGGCACCATCCCGCGCCGTCACCTGCCAGAGGTGCTACGCCGCATATCCAGCATGGCCGAGCATCACGGCCTTGCCGTGGCCAATGTCTTCCACGCCGGAGATGGCAATCTCCACCCGCTGATCCTTTATGACGCGCACAAGTCGGGCGACACGGAGCGTGCTGAAAACTTCGGCAACGACATTCTCCGCCTGTGCGTGGAAGTGGGCGGGGTGCTGACGGGTGAGCATGGCGTGGGCGTCGAGAAACGCGACCTGATGCCTATCATGTTCAGCCAGACCGACCTCGACCATCAGCAGCGCGTCAAATGTGCGTTCGATCCCGAACTGCTGCTCAACCCCGGCAAGGTCTTCCCCACCCTTCACCGCTGCGCCGAGGTCGGCCGAATGCACATCCATGGCGGGAAGCTGCCCTTCCCCGATCTGCCCCGCTTCTGATGTTGCGGCCGACGACCATCGATGAACTTGCCGGGTTGTTTTCCGAAGCGGCCGCGGGCGGGCGCAAGGTTGAATTACGCGGCGGAGGTAGCAAGTCCTCGCTTGGCGCGGCTCGCGATGCAGACGTCATCGACATGCGCAGTTTCAGCGGCATCGTCGATTATGATCCCCCCGAACTGGTCCTGACCGTCGGCGCCGGGACACCGCTCGCCGAGGTCGAGCGCCTGGTGGAAAGCGAGAACCAGATGCTTGCCTTCGACCCCTTCGATCATGGCCCGCTGCTTGGCGGACCATCCGGACAGGCGACCATCGGCGGCGTCATCGCGGCGGGCGTTGGCGGTTCCGGGCGGCTGACCGGCGGCGGAGCGCGCGATCATTTACTCGGCTTCACAGCGGTTTCGGGGCGCGGCGAGCGCTTCGTCGGCGGCGGCAAGGTGGTCAAGAATGTCACCGGCTACGATCTCCCCAAGCTCGTCGCCGGCAGTTGGGGCCGCCTGGCGGCGCTCACCGAAATAACCCTGAAGGTGCTGCCCCGGCCACCCGTCGTCGTGACCATGGCCATCGCCGGTCTGGATCATCGCGCCGCACAGGGGGCAATGGCTTGCGCCATGGGTAGCTCCGCCGAAATCGGTGCGGCTGCCCACTTGCCCGTTGGCCCGGGCGTCACGGCGCTGACGTTGTTCCGTGTGCAGGGCTTTGCTCCCTCGGTTGAAGCGCGCTGCACTGCGCTTCCGGATGTGCTGCGCGATCATGGCCGTCTCTTCGCGCTGCCAGAGGAGGAAGCGGCGGTGTGTTGGACGGCGATCCGCGAGGTACGCCCATTGCGCGACGCGCCGCTGCTGTGGAAGATCAATGTACCGCCATCAAGTGGTCCCGCACTGGTCGATCACTTCGCGCCCCTCGGCGCCAACTGGCTGTTCGATTGGGCCGGCGGCCTCGTGTGGCTGGGCTTCGACGGCGATCCGGGTCTGGTGCGGCAGGTTGCGGAGGCGGCCGGCGGTCACGCCATGCTGATCCGTGCGCCCGACGCCATGCGTAACGCGCTGCCGCTGCAGCATCCTCGCACGCCAGGCGTTGCCGCGCTCGAAGCCCGGGTTCGCCGAGCATTCGATCCGGCGGGTATATTCGAGACCGGCCGCTTTCTGGACAGCTACGATGCGCACTGACTTCACCGCCGAACAGCTTGCCGATCCGGCGACTGCCGTCGCCGAAGCGGTGATCCGCAAATGTGTCCATTGCGGCTTCTGCACGGCGACTTGCCCGACCTATGTGCTGCTCGGCGACGAACTCGATAGCCCCCGCGGGCGAATTTACCTGATCCAGAACATGCTGGAGACGGAGGCGGTGCCGACGCCGCAGGTGGTCAAGCATGTCGACCGCTGCCTGTCCTGCCTCGCCTGCATGACGACATGCCCCTCCGGCGTGAATTACATGCACCTCGTCGATCATGCCCGCGCTTATATCGAGGCACGATATCGCCGCCCGCTGCTGGACCGCCTGTATCGCGCTTTATTGGCCGCGGTGCTTCCGCATCCTCGCCGATTCCGACTGGCGATCAGGCTGGCACGATTGGGGAGGCCGTTCTTGCCGGCAATGCGTCGGTTTACGCGGCTGAAGCCGCTTGCGGCGATGGTGGCCATGGCCCCGGCGAGGCTGCCGGGAGCCGCCTCAGCCGTTCCGGCTCCCGCGCTGAACCGGCGCGGGCGCGTCGCCTTGATGCAGGGCTGTGCAGAGCCGGTGCTGCGCCCCGAGATCCGGGCGGCGGCGGTCCGCTTGTTGAATCGCGCCGGTTACGACGTGGTCTTCGCGTCGGGAGAGGGATGCTGTGGCGCCCTTGTCCATCATATGGGGCGTGAAGCTGAGGGGCAGGAAGCGGCGCGGCGGAATGTTGACGCCTGGACCCGCGAACTGGAGAAAAATCCGCTCGATGCGATCGTGGTGACCGCATCCGGCTGCGGGACGACGATAAAAGACTATGGATTCATGTTGCGCGGCGATTCTGCCTATGCCGCCAAGGCCGCCCGCGTGTCCTCGCTGGGGAAGGACATCAGCGAGATACTCCGCTCAACCGGTTTGCCGCCACCGGTTGGCGTCAAGCCGCTGAAGGTCGCTTATCACGCGGCCTGTTCGATCCAACACGGTCAGCGGGCAGGCGAACATGCCCTTAGCCTGCTACGCGGCGCGGGCTTCGACGTCAGCATACCGGCTGAAGCTCATCTGTGCTGCGGCTCGGCTGGAACCTACAACATCCTTCAACCGGATCTAGCTGGGCAGTTGGGGGAAAGAAAAGCGGACCGGTTACAGGCGCTGGCACCCGATGTCGTCGCTACGGGAAATGTCGGCTGCGAGATGCAAATCGCCGCTCGGATCGCTTCGCCGGTCGTCCATGTCGTGGAACTGCTGGACTGGGCCACCGGCGGCCCTGTGCCAACGCGCTTGATGGACATCGTGCAGGAAGACAGTCGGGCTGCAACATAGCCCCGCCTAGCGCTTGTGAATCAAACGATAGATCTTTCGCGAGAATCCCGTTTGCTCTGGCTCTCGCTGACGCATAAAAGCCACCGCCGAGCACCAGCTGGGACAACGCTAGATGAGTGACAACGGCCTGAAGGCCGTATTTCTGGGCAGCCGGCCGGCTCTGATGCGCTTCCTGGCGGCGCGCGGCGCGGGCGCGGACGCAGAGGACCTGCTGCAGGAGCTCTGGTTGAAGGCGTCGGCTGCGCAGTCCGGGCCTATCGCCAGTCCCCTCGCTTATCTCTATCGCATGGCCGACAATCTGATGTTGGATCGTCGCCGTGAGGCGCAGCGCCGCCTTCGACGCGACGATGCGTGGAGCGATGCAGCCGGCGGCGCAATGCCCGGCATATCGGACCAGCCTTCGGCAGAGCGGGTGTTGCTCGCCCGCGAGCGGCTCCGGCTGGTCGACCAGATGCTGGAGGCGCTTGGCGACCGGACCGCCGCCATCTTTCGCAGCCACCGGATCGACGGTGTCGCGCAGCGCGATATCGCTGCAACCATGGGCATCAGCCTGAGCGCGGTCGAGAAGCACCTTCAGAAAGCCTATCGCGTGCTGGTGCAAATGCGCGAGGGCGAGAGTGCGGATTTGCCGCCGGGGCGGCGTCATGCGAGCGAAGGGATTGATGATGTCGCAGGGTGACGCGGAGATGCGGGAGGAAGCCGCCGGCTGGTTCCTGCGCCAGCGTGACCCCGCGCGGGCCGACTGGGACGGTTTCGTCCTATGGCTGGAAGCCGATCCCGCGCACAACGCAGCCTATGAAGCGGTCGCGCTGGCCGACGACGATCTGGAGTCCTGGATCGTTGACCGAGCGCCCGAGCTTCCATCCAACGACAACCTCCCGCCGCCTGCCCGTGCGCGGCCGCGCTGGTTCGCGGGTACGGCCGCCGCTGCCGCGATCCTGGTCGGCGGCCTGGTTTCCTATCCCAGGCTGAACCCCGTGGGTGCGACCTATGCGGTCGAGACCGGGGCCGGGCGGCGCCGGCTGGTCATGCTCGATGACGGTACCAAAATCGAACTCAACGGCGGATCCAGGCTCGGCTTGCGCCGGGGCGATACCCGCTTCGCCTCGCTCGATCGTGGCGAAGCGACGTTCACGGTCGTCCACGATCCGGCGGCGCCGTTCGAGGTCCATTCCGGAGACGTGACGCTGCGCGACGTCGGCACCGTGTTCAACGTCATACGCACCGGGTCTGACACCGAAGCCGCCGTTGCAGAAGGCGCTGTGCTGTTCGATCCGAACGGCGATGCGATCCGGCTCGGCGCGGGCAGGATGATAAATGTTTCCGCAACGGGCGCCGCCGTCATAGGAGAGGTAGATCCGTCGACGGTCGGCGCTTGGCGGAAGGATCGACTGGTCTATCAGAATGCTTCCTTGGCCCGGATCGCCGCGGATCTTTCGCGCAATGTCGGCGCGCTGGTTACCGTCGCGCCCGAGCTTGAGCGCGAGCGTTTCAGCGGGGTCATCCTGTTGGACGACGATCACCCGCGTCTGTTCGCGCGCATCGGGGCGCTGCTCGATGTCGATGCGACACAGGACGGCAAGGCCTGGCACCTTGCGCTGCGGAAGCGTGCGGGGCGCTGAACTCACCGCGATGGCCCTGATCGTTGCGGCGCCGGCCACGGCGTTCGCAGCCGCGCGGTCGCACTTCGACATCCCGGCGGGGCCGCTCCAGCAATCGATCGTCGCCTTCGCCGCGCAGTCGGGGACGACGATCGGGGCGCTCGGCCCGGTCGATCGCCTGCGCGGCGCCGCGGTTCGCGGCGATATGCCTCCCGAACGCGCGCTGCGCCGTCTCCTGCAGGGCAGCGGCCTCGGCTTCGAACGGGTCGATACAAACACATTCCGGCTCTTCGCCCTCCCCGTAAAGCCTGCCGAGCCCAAGCGGGATGCTGTGAGGCAGCCCGCTCCGTCCCTGGCGGCTGGCGAGATTGTCGTGACAGCGAGCAAGCGCGAGACGCGGATCGGCGATTATGCCGGAGCGGTCTCGATCCTCGACCCCGGCAAGGGCATGCTCGCCAGGGCAGCGGCGCGCGGCACCGAGGCGCTGGTCGACGGCGTCGCATCGCTGTCGTCGACCAATTTGGGGCCGGGCCGCAACAAGCTGATCATCCGGGGCATCGCAGACAGCAGCTTCACAGGCCCGAGCCAGGCTGTCGTCGGCCAATATCTCAACGACATACGCCTCAACTATAACGCGCCGGATCCAAATCTGAGCCTCTACGACATGGCGCGGGTCGAGGTGCTCGAGGGGCCGCAGGGCACGCTCTACGGCGCGGGGTCGCTGGGCGGCATCGTCAGACTGGTGCCGAACGCGCCGGACCTGGGGCAGTGGAGCGGCAGTGCCACCGCCGCCTATCTCGCGACCCAGGATGGTCGATCCGGCAGCGAGCTTTCCGGCATGGTCAACCTGCCGCTGTTGGGAGACCGTGTCGCCTTGCGCCTGGTCGGCTACCGGGCGATCGCAGGCGGTTATATCGACGATGTCGGACGCGGCCTGCGCGATGTGAACCGTTCGCAGACCAAGGGCGGCCGCGTCGCTCTCCGCGCAAGGATCGGCGACAGCTGGACGGTCGATGCCGGCGGGCTCGTGCAGGACATCTACAGCGCCGACGGTCAATATGCCGAGCGCGGATTGCCGCCCTACCAACGTTCGAGCGCGATCGCCCAACCGTTCGATAACGACTATCGGCTCGGCTATGTGACGCTGTCGCGGCGTGGGGCGGGGCTGCAGTTCGTCTCCGCTACCGGCATCGTCAGTCATGACGTGCGGGAGCGGTTCGATGCCACCGGTTTTCCGGTGTCGGTGCCCAGCGCGTTCGACCAGAGGAACAAGATCACCCTCATCTCCAACGAAACCCGCCTGTCCCACCGCGCAGACGATGGCACGGGGTGGCTGCTGGGCACCAGCTTCATCAGCAACGGAGAGAAGCTCAGTCGCACGCTCGGGCCGGTCGGCGCGCCGATGCGGATCGCTGGCGTCCATAACAGCCTGACTGGCGGCGCGCTCTATGGCGAAACCACCTTCGGCATTGTGCCGCGCGTCCAGATCACCGTCGGCGGACGCTTCGCCTTCAGCCACCTCGCCGGCGAACTGCTCGATCTGCCCAGGAATAGCGGCGACGAACGCAATCGCGACGAAACGAGCATTCTGCCGCTGCTCTCGGTTGCCTGGCGGCCGGGCAACCGGCTGACCGCCTATGCCCGTTATCAGGAGGGCTATCGCGGCGGCGGCCTTTCGGTCGCGGCAGCGGGAGCCGGGATAGTCTCACAGCGTTTCAGGGGCGACAGCATCGCCACTTTCGAGGCTGGCTTGCGACTGGGGGATCCCGCTAGCGACCGGTTCAGCGGTGCGCTGGGCCTGATCTACGCGCATTGGGAGAATATCCAGGCCGACCTGGTCGATTCACGCGGCCTGCCTTATACAGCGAACGTCGGCCACGGCCGGACGATCGGCTTCGAAGCCAAGCTGGGATGGCGGCTGGCGGAGGGGCTGAACGTCGAAGCCGGTCTCTTCGTCAACGACAGTGACCTGACCACTCCGGCCCCCGGTTTCTCGGACTCTCGACATGCCGAGCTGCCGGATGTCGCACGGCTCGGCGCTCGCACCGCGCTAAGCTACACGGCCCGGCTAAGCGGCGATATTGCTCTGTCGCTAGACGCCTCGTACCGCTATTTCGGTCATTCGCGCTTGGGTATCGGCAACGGGCTCGACATCGTGCAGGGCGGCTATGCCGATACGTCGCTAGGCGCGCGCATCGGCAGCGACAGGATTGGGATGTCGCTCGACGCGACCAACCTGCTCGATGCCAATGGCAATCGCTTCTCGCTGGGCAATCCGTTCGGGGTCATGGAGGGCCGCCAGATCACGCCGCTGCGGCCTCGTACGATAAGGTTCGCGATCGATGGTCATTTCTGAGCCGTCCACCTCTCGTCGCATGCTGGCATCGATCCACGATGTCGGCCCGCGTTTTTCCGATGCGGTCGATCGCCTCTTCGATCGGCTTTCCGACAGGCTCGGCGGGCCCCGTTTTGCCCTGCTTGTCGTGCCCGACCATTGGGGCGAGGCGCCGATCGCGCAGAATACAGCCTTCCACCGGCGCCTGCGCGACTGGCATGCGAATGGCGCCGAGATCTTCCTCCATGGCTGGTTCCACCGAGACGACAGCACGCATCGGGGCGCTGCCGCCTTCAAGGCACGCCACATGACCGCGCGCGAAGGGGAGTTCCTCGGCCTCGGCCATGACGCCGCGCTCGCCCGCATGACCGCGGGCAAGACGTTGATCGAAGACATCCTGGGCGCGCCGGTGGCCGGCTTCGTGGCGCCGGCCTGGCTTTATGGAACCGGTGCCCGCAGCGCGCTGGCCGAGGCGGGCTTCGCAATCGCGGAGGATCATCTGCGGATATGGTCTCCGCTCGACGGCCGGGTGCTGGCGCGCGGGCCAGTCGTCACCTGGGCCAGCCGCAGCCCGCGCCGCATCGCGAGTTCGCGCCTGTTCGCGGCACTCGCGCGGCATGCGCTGTCCGGCGCAGAAATCGTCCGCGTCGCGGTCCATCCCGGCGACGCCGCAATACCCACGCTCCTGGCCAGCATAGACGCGACGCTAGTCGCGTTGATGCGCAACCGCATAGCGGGGCGATATGCCGATCTTCTGCAACGCCGATGACACAACAATAATCTAGGGCCGCGGTGCGGGTCCATCGACCCGGTGCCGTCCATCGCTGGACAGGGCGAATGGGAGATCCCTCACGGTGTCTGCAGAAGCGGTTGCAATTTCATCCCGCCTACCACCTCTTCGCCTTCCTGATCGCCGCTGGCAAAAATGGCTGTCAGCGGCGATCTCGCTGGCGCTGCTAACCGCGATAGCTAGCCAGCTCGACAAGATCGGGCTGACTCAACTTCGCAACGATCTTCCAAAAGCACCGGCTTTCTGGTGCGCTCTGGGCGCCTATTATCTCGCCCTGCCAGCGTCCGAGTGGTTGATCTATAGACGGCTGTGGAAGCTGCCGGCGGCTGGTTTCGCCGCCCTGCTTCGGAAGCTCGTAAGCAACGAGGTGCTGCTGGGCTATAGCGGTGAACTCGCTTTTTATGGATGGGCCCGGGCGCGATCGGGGCTCAGTTCGGCCCCGTTCGGTGCGATCAAGGATGTCAGCGTCACATCGGCGCTCGCTGGCAATGTCGCGACGCTCGTCATGATCGTCACCGCCTGGCCCTATTTGGGCACCCTGAACCTGCCGATGTCCCGCAACGAGCTTGTCGGCTCGATTGCCGCGGTACTCGCGATCACGGCGGCGATCGGTCTGCTCAGGGGCAGGATATTTTCGCTGCCAGGGCGAGATCTGCGCTTCATAATGATGATGCACCTCGGACGCCTGGCCATGACCACGTTGTTGTCGATCCTGCTGTGGCATCTCGGCGTGCCAGGCATCGGCATATCGAGCCTGGTCGTACTCGGGGCCCTGCAACTGCTGGTCACCCGGCTGCCACTTGTGCCCAGCAAGGACCTTGTGTTTGCAGCCACGACGATCCTGCTTGTGGGCGGCGACAGCCGGATCGGCGCGCTGGTCGCCCTGATCGCCGCGCTGGTCCTCGCTACCCACTTGGTCGTGGGCGCGGCACTGGCGGGCGCCGACCTACTCGAGACCGCGAAAACTTCATGATCGCGGCAACATTGGCGGCGATGGCCGCGATCGCATCGACTCCGTCGCTGGGCACCGAGGAAGGCCGCTGCCGCTCGCCCGAGCCCGGCCCCGCCTTCGAGGTCATGGTGGCGGGGTTGAAGGATCGCAGCGGCGAACTGCGCCTGGAGCTTTATCCCGACAACGATGCGGACTTCTTCGCCGACGACAACAAGCTGCTCGCCGCCGGCAAGACATTCGCCCGCGTCATCGTCGCGCCTCCGGCGGCCGGTGCCGTGGAGATGTGCATCAGGGCGCCGCATCCAGGACGCTATGCGCTGATGCTCCTGCATAATCGCAACGCAGGCCGCAAATTCGATCTGACGCATGATGGGGTCGGCTTCGCCGGCAATCCCCGGCTGGGTTGGTCGAAGCCGAGGGCGGCGAGCGCCGCCGCCGTCGCCGGCCCGGGCCTCACCCGGCTCACCATCATCCTCAACTACTGGCACGGCCTGTCGATGCGGCCCGTGGAGGTCCCATGAAGATCGTCGATGTCTGCGCCTTCTACACGCCTGAAGGCGGCGGCGTGCGGACGTATGTCGAACAGAAGCTGCGTGCCGGAGCGGCGGTGGGGCATGAGATCGTGATCGTCGCCCCCGGCGCCACGGACAGCGTCGAGCATCGCACTGGGGGGGGGCGGATCGTCTATGTTGCTTCGCCTGCACTACCGCTCGACCGTCGCTATCGCTACTTCGCCGATCCCGATCGCGTCCATCGGCTGCTCGACGCCGAGCGGCCCGACATGGTGGAGGCGTCGTCGCCATGGCGAACCGCATCCATCGTCGCCAGCTGGGAGGGGGCTGCGCCCCGCGCGCTGATCATGCATGCCGATCCCCTGGCGGCCTATCCCTATCGCTGGTTCGGTGGGATCGCCCGGCGCACCGTCATCGACCGACAATTCCAGTGGTTCTGGAATCATCTGCGCCGCTCCGCTGCGGCGTGCGACATCGTGGTCAGCGCCAATGACAGCCTGTCGCGCCGGCTCCGGCTGGGAGGGCTTCCCTCGGTGGAGACGATCCCGATGGGAACCGATCCGGGCCTGTTCTCGCCGTCGCTGCGCGATCCGGCGATCCGGCGGGACCTGCTGGCGCGCTGCGATCTCGACGAGGATGCGCTGCTGCTGCTCGGCATCGGCCGCCATGCCGCGGAGAAGCGCTGGCCGATGGTGATCGACGCCTGCCTGCGCGTCGGGGTGCAGCGCAAGATCGGGCTCGTGCTGATCGGCGAAGGGCGCGACCGCGACAGGTTGGTGCGCCACGCAGGGGCGAGCCCGCATATCCATCTGCTCGCGCCGATCCGTGATCGCCCGCTGCTGGCGCGGGTGATGGCCAGCGGCGATGCCTTGGTCCACGGCTGCGAGTGCGAGACCTATGGCCTCGTCGCGGCAGAGGCCGCCTGCTCGGGCCTGCCGCTGATCGTACCGTCGGAAGGCGGTGCCTCAGATCTTGCCACGCCCGAAACTTCCGAGACCTACCTGCCCGGAGATATGCGCGATGCGGCGCGGGCGATTCTGCGCCTGGCCGCGCGCAACCAGCCGGAACTCCGCCGCGCGGCCGCGCTGGCGGCAGGCCGGATCGGCACAATGGACCAGCATTTCGAGCGATTATTTTCTGCCTATGCCGGCCTTCGCCGTATCAGCCGCGTCGCCGCATGATCGGAACGTCGGCCCGCGCCAATCATATCCTGATTATCCTGCATGACTTCTCGACGGGGGGAACCGAACGGGTTGCGATTCGGATGGCCGGCCGCTGGGCAAAGGCGGGGCGGCGGGTCACGATCCTGTGCGGCACGCACGAGGGCAAGGTGCGCGCGCTGGTCGACCGCGCGATCCACGTAGTGGCGGTCAAGCCGGAGATCCGCCGCGGCCTACTATCCCGGTGGAGGCTGGGCTCCGCTTTTGCGCCGCAGGTCCGCACGCTGCAGGCCGATCTTATCTTCGTACCCGGCAATTTCCACCTTGCCGTCGCCAGTCGGCTCGCCCGCCTGCTCGGCGAAGGTCGCGTGCCGATGATCTGCAAGCTCAGCAATCCGCTGCAGCGCGCCCATCGCGGGCGTCTCCGGCAATGGCTGTTCCAGCGGGCCGCGCGGTGGCTGGCCGCACCGGTCGATGGATTTGTCGCAATGTCGGAGAGCCTGCATGCTGAGGCCAAGCGCATGCTCGAAGGAGCTTGGATCGACATGATTGCCGAACCCATATTGGATGATGCGCCGGTCACATCAGGCATCGCCGAGGCGGAGGACGGGCGGCCGCTGATCCTGTGCATCGGACGGCTGGTCAAGCAGAAGAACTTCGTGCTCGCGATCCGCGCGTTCGCGAGCGTCGCGCCCCATCGGAACGCGCGGCTCCTCATCCTCGGCGAAGGCGACCAGCGTGCGGCACTTCAGCGCGAGATCGAGCTTTCAGGCTTGTCGAACCGGGTCGAACTGGCAGGCCACGTTACCGACGTCGGCCCGGCGCTCGCCCGCGCCACCATGCTGTTGATCAGTTCCGATTTCGAAGGCTATCCGGCGGTCGCGATCGAAGCGCTGGCCGCGCGGCGACCAATCGTCACCACGCGCTGCTCGCCGGCGATCGACGAGATCATGCTGCATCCGTCGTTCGGCCGGATTGTCGATGCGGACCCCGCGAGCATGGCCGAAGCCATCACCGCCATGCTCGACACGCCACCGCCCGACGAAGCGGCGCTGGCGCAGCTGCTCGATCGTCACCGCTTGGGCCGCGCGTCGGCGCAGTATCTCGAGCTGTTCGACCGCATGGTACAGGGATGTTCCGCAGGCGAGGCTAAAGGGCGCTCATCCGCTGCAATATCTCCTGCCCCCGCGCAGTGAAGGCTTCGCGGCTGTAGCGATCGCGCACCCGCCGTCGCGCAGCCTCCCCCAGCGAGCCCAGCATGTCGGGATAGAGCAGCATGTTGCGCAATGCGCGGGCGAGCGCGTCGGGATCGCCCGGCGGGACCAGCGCGCCGCAGCGATTATCGACGCTATACTGCATTTCACCGACCGCCGAAGCGATGACGCCGACGCCGGCCTGCATCGCTTCGTGCGCAGCGATGCAGAAGCCCTCCGCCCGCGATGGCTGGAGATAGAGATGCAGCCCAGCGAGAAAATGCGCGGGGCGCTGCGTGAAGCCGGCAAGCCTGATGTTCGCTAACCCTTCACCGGTGATCGCCGCCTCGAGCGCCACACGCTGCGCGCCCTCGCCGGCTATGGCGATCTCGAACGGCATTGGTGCTGCGAAGCCCTCGGCCTTCAGAATAGCCAGGGCCGCTATCAGCACGTCATAGCCCTTGTTGGGGTGCAATCGGCCGAGGCTGCCAAGGCGGATCATCTGCCCGGGTTGCCAGGGTCGGGCCTGTGGCGCGGCGGGATCGGCCGAGAAGATGGGCCAGCACATCAACCGGTCCGGAGCAACCTTCAACCGCCTCGCCGTCAGCTCGGTCACGCACTCGGAGTCGCCTATCCACAGCGATGACAGCCGCCGCATCAGCCGGAGCAACCGCTCGTTGGCCGGCTTGAGGTGCGCATTATGCTGCCAGCTTATCACCGGCAGGTGCCGCCACAGACCCACCATCTGTCCCATCAGCGTCGCTCTCGTCAGCGACGTCCACACATGGGTCGCGCCCCAGTCGCGCACCTGCGCGTCGAGCCAGCGCAAGGCGGCAAGATGATCGTCTTCACCGCCCGGACGGACGACCACATCCAGCCCCGTCTCCAGCAGTGCGGGCAGCGCCAGCCGGTCGCGCGGCGTCAGCGCGATCACCCGAAGCGCGGCGCCGCGCGACTGCAGTACCTGCGCGACGGACCGCAGCGGCGTCGCGGCGCCCCCGCCCTCCATGGAATTGATGACATAGGCGATCCGCATCAGGCGTAGGCGCGCTGGTCGGGCGTCGTCCTGGGGGGCACTGCCGGATGACCGAGCAGCGCCGCGACCGCTCGCGCCGCGCGGTGCGACGAAGGCTCGGCTGTAAGATCGAAACTATGGTCGAACAATTGTTGCTGGATCGGCCGGTAGCGCCCGGCATGTTCCGCCCTCGCCCGTTCCAGAGTCTCGCCGAAACGGGCGAGGTCCCTTACGACCGGCCCTGCGCGCCAGTGCGTGAAGTTGGGGTCATCCTCACGGCCGGTCCCCTGTGCATCGAGGAAAAGGCATGGGCGGGGACGCAGGAGGAATTCGTAGACCTGGCTGCTCACGTCGCCCAGGTAGATGTCGGCGCGATTGGTGTAGGTCATCGTCGTCGAGAGGCGGCTGCCGAGATCGATGTGGATGTTGGGCGCCCGCAGATAGCGCTCATCGATGTGACCTGGCCGGCTGATGCGTAGCCGGTCAACCGTCAGCACGAAGGGCCGCTCGAACAGCATCACATGCGGCGCGAAGATCAGATGATAATCATCATGCTCGACGAACCAGTCGAGGATCTGCCGGCCCCAGCGATACCAGGAGGACAAGTGGGGCGAGACATGGGGGTTATAGAGCACGACCGGCCGTCCATCATTGCACATTGGATGCACAGCGGGACGCGGATCGACCAGGTCGAACTTCGGATAGCCGACCACCGTGATGCGATCCTCCGCCAGTCCGGTCTCGCTTATCAGCCGCTCGCGGATCTTATCGCCCGAGACGAGCACATGATCGAACAGCGCGCTGGCCTTGTCGAACCCGATCGCGCGATCGCCGGCACCGTGGCGGGTGTGGATGATCTTCAGGCCATCGAGACCATAGCGGGTCTTGAGCACCAGAGAGGTCTTCTCGGCAACGACGAGCGCGTCCAGCGACCTGAAGAAGTCGAGATTGTCGCCGTACACCAGCAATTTGCTCGCCGGCACGACCGTTTCGAGAGCGTGAGCCACACGGATCGCGGCCCGGCTCTTGAGGCCAAGCTCGACGAGCCGGATGGATCGTCCGATCGCACTTCCACCCAGGCGAACGACTTCCGCCGTCAGACGCTTGTTGGTGGTGGCAATGACGATCTCGAGATCGACGCCCGTCTCATCGAGCGCAAGCGCGATAGGCAAGCTGTGCGCGACCTGATGGACCTGATCGTGATTGAAGAGAAATCCCACCCGCATGATGGTTCTGACGCCGCCGCATCGTCGAACCCGCATCATGATGTCCAGACTTGCGGAACGTCCGTTCACTAAGAATCCAGAAAGCAAATGAGCTGAGCGCCATAAAATACGGGAACGGAGCGTCAGCGGCGTCAGGGCGTTGTCAACGTGCATGGCCAGGGAGAGAGCGGATGCGCCACTCCGCAGGATTTTTGTTCGGGATCGGCATTTCGGCCGCGCTGGCGGCCTCTCCGGCAGCCGCTCGCCACCGCGGCTGGACGGACGTGTCGACCATAGGCCGCGATATTATGGTGGCGACGGCGCTGGGAGTTCCGGCCGTTCAGGGTGACTGGACGGGCGACGTGCAGGCCGGAGGCAGCATGCTGCTTGGTGGAGGTGTTGCTTACGGACTCAAGCAGCTCATTCACGAAGAGCGGCCCGATCATAGCGACCACAAGAGCTTCCCGTCGGCTCATACGGCCGAGGCCTTTGCCGCCGCAGCGACGCTGGAAAATCGCTATGGCTGGAAAGCGGGGCTTTCCGCGCTGGCGGTGGCCACGCTGGTCGGCGTGGCGCGGGTGGAGGCGCGCAAGCACCACTGGTACGATGCCATGGCGGGCGCGGCGATTGGCGCTGGAAGCGGTTTCCTGGTCACCTCTGCCAGGAGCGGTTCGGTGCGGCTCGTCCCTTGGGGAGACGCAGGCGGTGGAGGCCTGGCTCTCGCTGCCAGCTTCTGAGGCGCTGTCAGCCTGTGAAACGCCATCGCCCTATCGCCTATCGGCGCGGCTGACGGCCTGATACATATCATTCGTGGATATAAGATCATATGCGTCACGCATCGCTGCGTCATTGATGTTCATGTCGCTCCCTTATCAGGCCTTTGCGGGCCCACCCTTCCTCACCGACGATCCGGAGCCAACCGCGACAGGGCATTGGGAAATCTATGCACCGCTGCTCGAGGCGCAGGGGCGCGGCGCAAGCTTGGAAGGCGCGGCGGGCGTCGAGTTGAACTATGGCGCTGCACACAACCTGCAGCTGACGCTGGGTCTGTCGTCCGCCTTTACCCATGATGCTGGCCGGTGGAGCTGGGGTGCCGGCGATGTCGAGATGTCGGCCAAATATCGCTTCTTTTATGACGAGTCGGATGGCCTCTCCATTGCTGCCTTTCCAGGCATGACCCTGCCCACAGGCAGCAATGGCATGAGCGCACATAAAGTAACCGCCCTGCTGCCGATCTGGGCGCAGAAAAACATGGGACGCTGGGCGATATTTGGCGGTGGCGGCTATGCGGTCAATCCCGGCGTCGGCAATCGGGACTATTGGACAGGCGGCGTGGCCGTCACGCGCAGCTTCGGAGACCGCCTGCTTATCGGTATGGAGGCCGACCAACGGGGTGCCGACATAACGGGCGGTAGCGCTTCTACAAGCATCGGACTGGGCGCGATCTACCAGTTGAAAGCACCACTGCGCGTGCTGGCATCGGGCGGGCCGACGTTCGCCGACACAGGCGGAAAGGCAGGATTTCATGCGTTCGCTGCGCTGGGCGTAGATTTTTGAAGGAGCAAAATATGACTGCTGACCAGATGAGGGCGAGCCTGACCAAGGTGCCTGCGGTCACCCTTGGATTCTGGATCATCAAGATTCTCGCGACAACGCTGGGTGAAACCGGCGGCGACAGCGTAACCATGACGTGGCTCGGCGAGACCAGCCCCGATGCGCCGCAGTCCTGGGTCAGTGGCTATCTCATCGGCACAGCCATATTCGGGGCGCTGTTGGCTGTCCTGGTTTGGGCGCAGATCAGGGCGCGGACCTTCAACGCCTGGCTCTATTGGGCAACGATCGTCGCGTCGACCACCGCAGGGACGACGCTGGCGGATTTCACTACTCGCTCACTGGGCATCGGTTATCCGGGCGGTTCGCTGCTGCTGCTGGCATGCGTGCTCCTGTCACTGTCGGCATGGCACCGCAGCTTGGGCACGATTTCGGTCGATACGGTCATCGGTCGAAAAGCCGAGACCTTCTATTGGGTGACGATCACCTTTTCACAGACGCTCGGAACCGCCTTGGGAGACTGGATCGCCGACGGCCCGCTCGGCTACTCCGGCAGCGCCCTGGTCTTCGGCTCCGCGTTGGCATTTCTCGCAGCGCTCTACTTCTGGACCGCTACGTCACGCGTGGTGCTTTTCTGGGCAGCTTTCATCCTTACACGTCCCCTCGGCGCGACTGTGGGGGATTTTGTCGACAAGCCGCTTGCGAAGGGCGGCCTGGATTTCAGTCGCCCACTTGCGACCGGGGTACTGGCGGTCTCGATCCTGCTGCTGATCGTCCTCATTCCACAACGCGCCGGAGCGCACCCGTAGAACTGAAGCGCGAAGTGGGCTTCGGTGAAGCAGCGTTCGAAGAAGCGCATCGTTCAGCAGTAACCTCGCTCTCCCGCGGCCTCCCTAGCGCCGCCAATGGCGATTGATCATCTCAAAGCCGAACCGCGGAGCCGGAGCCTCTAGACGAGGATGCGCGCCCATGCTCAGCCAGCTTGAGATAACGATCATAGTCGAGCAGCGCTGAACGCAGAGTTCCCTTGCGCTCCGCGGTCGGCGTCTGCCGACTGGATGGGCGAGCCGTTCTCCCCCGGCACGGCTTGAGCAACATTCCTGCGGAGTGACGGCTATGATCAAGCCAGCAACGCGGCTGCCAGGCATCGCACGACGATCCCGATCACGCCGCCAAGTACAGCGGGTACCGCGCATCGTCCCATCCTCGTGCTCGCCGATGCATAGATCGCAACACCAGGCAGGTCCACCGGATGAAGGAGCGCGTTCGCGCCAGAATTGATCGCAGCGGCATCGATCTGGCCTGCCTGGTACATCTGGTGGACAACCCCGACCAGCGCGGTGCTGCCCGCCAACAGCTTAGTCACCGCCGGAAGGATCAGCGAAGGGGCGATGCCAAACTGGTCCATATCTGGACCGACCACACCCGCGAGCGCAGTGATGGCGCCCAGGTGCCTGAGCGTGGCGACCATCGCGAGCGACAGCAGCAGCATCGGGATGATGTTGATCACGATATCTATCGCCTCGCGTCCGCTCACGTTGATGATTTTGAGAACGCCGGGGCGGTCCAGCGCAGCTTCCTCGAACGCCGTCTCTGCCTCCGCTGCGTCTGAGAGATGTCGAGCGAGCACCCAATAGGTGACCGCGCCGGCAGCTAGGCCGCCCATCACGGAGAGCAGCATGACGTGCTCCGAGTTCAGTCCCATCGCGGCGAGCGGGAACACGGCATTGGCAGGCGCCATCGCCATTACCGCGGCGAACGTCCCGGCAATGCGCCGATCTGACTCGCCGCGATCCTGCATCAACGCCAATGTGGCGATAGGCGCAACGAAGCTCACCAGACTGATTTGGAGCATGGCAAGCAGGGCCAACCCGCCCAGACCGAAGGGTCGCAGTAGCGGGCTGGCGAGGCGCGTCAGTCGATCGAGAAGCCCGCTGGCCTCCAGCATTCGCATCGCGATCATCATGACGACCATGATTGGGAGCAGCGTGTAAAGTGCCACGTCGATAGCGCCACGTCCCGCTTCGAGCAGGATGTCGATGAATTGCTTCATTGCGGATCGAGTACGATGGCGCCGTGTGAACTGCCGTCCTCCAGTGCACGGTGCGCCGCGGCGACGTCAGCGAGCGGATAAGTCCTCCAAATTGATGGCGTCACCACTCTGCGCGCAATCGCGTCGAACAGGTCCGCGGTGCGCTCGCGATAATCGCTGACATCACTGATATGCGCCGTCAACCCGGGGCCGACCTCGCTTACTCCGTCTCCCACCACCGCGACGCGGCCCGTCGCCTCCAGCCCGAGCGCACTTGGCAAATCGATCGGCACCGCGCCGTTCCGTTGCGTCACATCGAGATAGTTGACGCCAATGGACTCGTGCTCGAGCCAGACCTGTCCTGTTCCAGGCTGCTCCCGCAGGGCCGGAATCGCGTGGAGCACCTCGGGTGCACCAATGCGATCGAGGACGATACGGATGGGCATAGTCTAGGGCTCCAGATCGTTGAACTGGGTGTATCGGCATTCAGCATTCTCACTGCAACCGCCGGTATTTGCAGATCATTGCTGCATGCAGCACAGGGATTCGTACCACGCTGCCAATACGGAAACTGCCGAACAGGCGCTTCACGAATGACATCATCGCTCATTCTCGTCCCCTGTGGATGCCAAAATGGCAGGCATCCACAGGGTTCTATGACCGATTATGGTCGAGGCGCGTTCATTAGAATTAGAACGTATACTCTACGCGCAGGCCGTATGTACGCGGCATGCCAGCATTATAGGTTGTACCAAAAGGCAGGAGGGTCTGCCGGCGCGTGACATATTTCTTGTCGAACAGGTTGTTTACATAGAAGCCGACGCGGAGGTGTTCGCCGGGGGGGCTCACATAGCCCGATGCATTCGCAAGGAACAGAGAGTTGCTTCGATCGTACCTCAAATTACCGCCCGCACCTGGTTGGTAGTTGATCGAGGAGCGGTACGTCGCGAGACCGGAAAGCGATGCGGACCATGATCCGACAGCGAATTCGTAGTTGGCGCTGAACGATCCTGACCATGTCGGAGCCTGCGGCGGCGGCGTGCCGGTGAGGTTCGTCAAGTTGGGATCACACGCAACCAGCGTCGGAACCACAGTGGGATCAAAGCATACGAGCCCTACAACGCCATCGAACGGCTTGTACCGTGGATGTTGCCAGGCGCCGGTAATCCCGAAGTTTAGGCCATCCACCGGAACAATCTGTGTCTCAACCTCAACACCGTAATTTTCCAAGCCTGCATTAGAGGTGATGGCACCACCCAGAGTGACGTCACGGATCGTCTGTGCTTGCAGGCCCTTGTTTTTGAAATAGAATGCGGCCGCGTTCAGGCGGAGTCGGTTGTCCAGCATAGATTGCTTGATTCCGACCTCGTGACTGGAGACCTTTTCGGGCTTGACCGTTGTAAGCGGTCCAGTCTGTCCATCTGGGAAGCCGCCTGCCTTGAAGCCGCGGGTGAAGCTATAGTAGAGATTGGTCGGCCCATTATCCCAGGACAGCACGAAACGCGGCGTGAATGCGCGCTGCGTCGTACGCCCATCGAAGGAGAACCCGAACGCGTCTGTGTGCATGCCGCGCTCGTCATAGGTATAGCGTCCACCAACTGTGATCTTCAGTTCGTCGGTAACTTTGTAATAGCCCTCAAGGAACGCCGCGTAAGAGTTTGTAGTCCCTTCGTTGAAGAAGCCCGGCGCGGTAGCCACGGTCGGGGTCGCCCCGCTTAGAAAGGCCGCCAGGAAATGGCGCTTGTCGTGCAGATAGCTCAAACCGAACAGATATTCAAACCGGCCGCCAAGCTTTGAAGCGATCTGAACGTCCTGCGAGAATGTATCTCCCCCGATATCCGCTCCAACGAATTCGAACAGGGGCAGTGGAGTTGCATCAGTATCGGCGCCGTTGTTGACTGTCTTCGAATGGCGGAATGTCGTCGTGCTGGTCAACAGGAAGCTGCCGAGGTCAAAATCCATCTTGAGGTTGGTACCGTAATATTTGGTGTGGACAGCCGGAACCAGCGATTGACTTTCTTGCTCATAGAAACCGACCGAGGGGCTGATAAGGCCGGGCGGCGCTATGAGGCAGCCTAAGCAAGTCAAGTCGTTGCGCCCTAAATTGGCCGTCCGCGTCAAGGTATTGCGGAGGTTGTAATATTCGCCGCCAAGCACGATGTCGGCAACACCGGGATTCCAGCGCAGCTTCGCCCTTACGTTATGGTTTTTTTCCCAGCCGTTTTTATCGCCTGTGGTCAGGTTGCGGATGTAACCACCATTATGTTTGAAGCTGCCGGTGGCGCGCAGGGCAAGATCCTGGCCCAGCGGCAGGTTGATCATTGCGTTCAGCTGCTGATGATCGAGGTTGCCGACCTCCCCACGTACCCGCCCCTCGAGTTTGAAGGTCGGATCGGCGCTGTTGATGATGATCACCCCGCCTGACGCATTGCGGCCGTACAGCGTACCCTGCGGGCCGCGCAGTATCTGGATACTGCTGATGTCGAAATTATCGAGGAGTTCATTCGCGGTTACGGTGTTGGTCAGATACGCGCCGTCTTCATAAATAGCCACCGGAGACTCGAGACCTGCCGCCGTGAAGGCCACGCCAAGTCCGCGAATATTGGGCGAAAAGAAGCCGGCGCTGACGGTAAAATTCGCGCCGGGCGTCACTGCCGCAATATCGGAGACCTTGACCAGGCCGAGTTTCTGCACGGTCGCGGCTGTCACTGCCGTCACCGCAATCGGGATGTCCTGCAATTTCTCCGACCTGCGCTGGGCAGTGACGACGATCTCGCCGGCGCCCCCGCCGGCGGCGTCTTCCGGGGCTGACGTCGCAGGCGGCGCGCTGGCTGGGGTCTGTGCGTAGCTCGCCGAAGCGAGCAGGCCGCCAAGCATGATTGCCACTGGTCCCACTTTTTTCATGATAACTCCTCTCCCTGGTTGTTCGGTTATAGATTTGTGAATTTGACCGGAAATCTAGGTTCTATTCGGTCCTGATCGGTGCGAGTAATATGTCCTCGCGTTGCTTCATCAGATCGGTCGCGCTGCCGGCGGTGCACAGCGGCACATGCACCGCGCCTAGCCGCCAGATGCCCATCAGCGCACGCATCTTCAGCGTCATAGAATGCAAGAAGTTCTTCGACGCGCTGCAATCCTGATTCTCGAGTCATTCGGGTGATCCCGGTTGGTTGGCACCCCGCGCGAACCAGTTCGAGGAACCGGTCTGGTTCAGTCGATCACGGGAAGTTCGATGAAGGAAGGGTGATCGGCGTCATGCCGGATGCGCTGTTGCGCCACTTCGTAGCGCGGGCTGTCCTGATCGCCGGTGTTGAGGTTGCGATCCCACCGCGGGAAGGAGCTGCTGGTGACATGCACTCGGATGCGGTGCCCGGGCAGGAACAGGTTGCTGGTCGACCACAGGTCGATCTCATGGGTAGCGGCACCGTCCGCCCCTTCGCGCACCCGGACGATGCCGTCGCACAGGTTGAACGACTGGCCGTTGGGATGCACGTCGCAGAGGCGCGCCACCCAGTCGGTCGATGGCGCCGAACTCACGCAGTTCAGCACGACCCGGACGCGGCCGGTGACTTCGAGCTCCTGTTCGAGCGGCGCGGACGTGAAGACGCAGACATCCTGCCGCGCCTCGACCGATCCCTGTTCCTTGGGCCCCGGCGGGAAAGCCCCCGCCATGACGAGATGGCCGCCCATGGTCGGCACCGGATCGGACGGATCATAGACGAACTCTGTGGCGCCCTCGTCGGAAAGCGGCGCGACCTGCGTCAACGAACCGTCGGCGCGCAGGAAATGGCGCTGGACCCTGGCGCGCGCAGGCGGCCACTCGTTTTCGTCGCGCCACGCATTGCGCCCCATCACAAAGATGCGCACTTTGGCCTCGGGGAGCTGGATATCGGCATCCGTTTCGAGATGCTGCCGAAACCAGGCGAGCTGGAACGCATTGAGATCGCCATAAGGGTGAGACATCACGCCGAGACGGCGCGAGGCGAGGCCGAAGCTCAGATCGCCGACCTTGTCGCCAAACTCCATATGCGACCACGGCCCGACCACCAGCCGCGCGTCGCGCCCGAGGCTGGTCATCGCGGCGAAGTTGTCGAGCGTCCCTTGCAGGAAGATGTCGTACCATCCGGCGGTGTGGAAGCTTGGGACAGTGACCCGCTCATGGTTTCCGGCCACCTGGCACCAGTTGATGCTGTCGGGATCGTCGAGGGCGCGGATCGCGCCGAGGCCCGGCAGCTGGTGGCGCTCAAGCATGGCGCCGCGGCGCACCGGCAGATCCCAATAGCCGCCAGTCGCAAGAGCCTCATAGTCGGCCAGAATCGCGCCCATGCGGCCGGCACGCTCCTCCATGGGGATCGGCAATCTCAGCACATAGTCTGGGCCCATCATCAGCGTCCAGGCCAACTCGAGACCGAGCTCGACGGCGCCGCCCCTTGCGTAGAGGCCATCCATGGGATCGCGCCAGGTGATCATGGGCGAAATCGCCCCCAGCGAGGGTGGTTGAGCAAGCGCGGCCATCCACTGGGTGTTGCCGACATAGCTCCCCCCGAACATGCCCACCCGTCCGTTCGATCCGGGCAGTTTCGCCGCCCATTCAACGGAATCATGGCCGTCGTCGCGTTCGAACCGGAACGACTCGGTTTCGCCTTCCGAGACGAAACGGCCGCGCGTGTCCTGAATCACGACCACGAAACCCTGGCGCGCCGTCTGAACGGGATCCAAGAGCTCCACGACCCCAGGCAGATCCTTGCCGTATGGCGAACGGGAGAGAAGCACGGGCCAGGTGCCCGAGCCTTCCGGCGTGTAGACATTGGCGCGCAGAACCGTCCCGTCGCGCATCGTTGCGGGCACACCGATCTCGACGTTAACCTTGTCCGGCCGCAACAGCGTACCGGTTTCAGAAATGGATGTGGTCATGATTTTCCTATGCGGGCGAGATTGTGGTGATGCAGGCTCTTCGAAGCGAAGGTGGCAAAATGAGATCGCTGACCAGCACAAAACCGTTTCTCATCGATCCCCTCCATTTTTTGTCTGCCTGCAGGCATTTCTAATCGCCGACAGATTGGGATCCGCTGACTGCCGAGTCTAATACGGATTTTGCTTGGATTGATAAGAAATTCGGCATAGTTTTGCGTGAGATCGATTTCGCGACTATCGCCACAAGAAGGTCGTTTATCCGAGCCGCACAGCGGCTGCGCGTTGCTCAGGCATGGCTCTTCGCCCGTATTCACAGCTTGAACAGATTGTCGACTATCGTCTTTTTTGATCGCACCACGCGCTGCGCGTGGTTAACAGATCGAGGCGCGTACTATTCGAAGCTGCTCGTGACGTTGCAAAATCTGCGGAATCGGCTGCCCGATGGGTCTGGGAGAACCGGATGAATGGCGCGCGGTTCGCTGCTGCTTTCCGTGGTCGATAGCGGATACACTGCACATAGGGGGCATCCAGCGCTCTGGCTGTGACCGCACCGCCTTTGCGACGCCGCCCACCAGTGTATCGACGGGGTCTGGTAAGGCGGCTGGCGGCGCTCCAGGTTGGCGCGACTTTAGGACTTGTAACAACCGTCACAATTGGTATGATCGTGCCTTATATGATTTCCCGTCATCAACGGCGGTTCATTTTAGTTGGAGAGCGGTGCGGCTGCCGAGGGCAAGGACGTCAATGTCGGATTTTCGCTGCCAGTCTGAATAATGTACCTTGCGCACTCTATGTTGCTCAAGAAGCAAGCCTGTTGGACGGGTTTGTGTCCAGTTGAACACTGGTTGTTCGAGGCGTCGGTCTGCTCACAGTAATCACAAGCAACCCAATCATTAAATTAGGCACCGGGAAAGTCAGAGTAGATTATGGGCTACACGCATGTCTTTACGCCGATCAAACTCGGCAACCTTGAGGTCAAGAACAGAACATTCCGGCCGGCGCATGCCATGGGGCTTGGTCTTGGAACGATGAACGATGCCGTGATCGCTTATCATGAACAGCGTGCCCTTGGCGGCGTGGGGCTGGTCATCAACGAGATCGGATCAGTCCATCCATCTACTATGGGGTTCATGGATATTTATGATCCGGCGATCGAAGGCGCGATGCGCAAGTTTGTCGAGCGGATCAAACCCCACGGAACGAGGGTCTTTCAGCAGCTCTGGCATGGGGGCCATTATGCCGGCTTCGACGGCTCCGTGCCGTGGGGCGCTTCAGATATTCCCAACATCATAAAGCGCGTTGTTCCTGTTAGTATGACCAAGGGCATGATCGATGAAATTGTGGGCGCTTATGCCGATTGCGCGCGGCGGATGGAGGAATATGGCCTCGATGGCGTGGATGTCCATTGTGCGCATGGATATCTTCCGCACCAGTTTCTTTCGCCGGTTACCAATGACCGGGACGATGAATATGGTGGCAGTTTCGAAAATCGCGCACGCTTCACTCTGGAGGTGCTCACGGCGGTCCGCAACGCGGTTTCGTCGAATTTCGTCGTGGGCGTGCGTGTCGGCACCGATCTTGCGCCAGGTGGAATTGGACTGGAAGACACAATACGAATTACGAGCATGTTGGAAGAAAGGAAGCTGATCGATTATGTAAACGTATCGGTCGGCAACTATAACCGTAATGACAAGATGATCGGCGGGATGAATGAGCCGGCTGGCTATGAAATGCCCACTAGCATTCCGGTCACCCGTGCGACGAAATTGCCGACTCTCGTCACGGGGCGCTTTCGAACGTTAGAAGAAATCGATCAGGTCATCCGCGCCGGCGACGCTGACATGGGCGGTCTGGTGCGCGCGATGATCGCCGATCCCATGCTTGTGTCAAAGAGCATCGCCGGCGACGTCGGGCGCGTTCGCCCCTGCATTGCGTGCAATCAGGCTTGCGTGGCCAATCTGCTCGAAGGGCTGCCGAGCGAATGTACCGTAAACCCGGGCGCTGGTCATGAACTCGAGCGGGGGGATCATCTTCTGCAGCCTGTGCCCGAACCGCGTACCGTTCTGGTCGTCGGTGGGGGACCCGCGGGGCTTGAGGCCGCGCGAGTGGCCGCGACACGCGGGCACAAGGTCATTCTCGCCGAAGCCAGTTCCGATCTTGGCGGCTCCATCAGAGTGGCGGCGAAGGTGCCAACGCGGCACACGCTGATCGACATCGTGACGTGGCTTGAGGAAGAAGTGTATCGGCTGGGTGTCGATGTCAGGCTGAGCACATATCTTGATGCTTCCGGCGTACTTGAAGTGGGGGCCGACGCGGTCATCATGGCGACCGGGGCGATGGAGCGGATGAACGGGATTCAGATCTCGCACGGTGGCGAACCGATCCGGAATATGGAGCGCAAGGGTGTAATCTCGTCTACCGACCTGTTTATGGCCACGCCGACGGATCTTGGGCGTAGCGCGGTGGTGATCGACGATGTCGGACATTTCGAGGGCCTTGGCTCGGCGGAGTTCCTGATCAGGCAGGGGCTTGAAGTTACCTATGTCACGCCCTGTGCGGAGATAGCCCCCTTGGCGAGATTGACGCTGATGGTGGAACCTTATTTGCAGAGAATGCAAGGCAAGCCGTTCCGTCACATGACCCGTACCCGTGCGATCGCCATTGAAGAGGGGGAGGTTGTTGTAGGCCCCGCCTATCTATTCGGCACCGAGGCCGACAGTTCCAGGATTCCGGCGGATACGGTGGTAGTCGTATCACACAATCGACCCAATCGGGACGTGTATGACGAGTTGGCCGGGCAAGTCGAATATCTTCACCTCGTGGGCGATGCCAATTCTCCCCGGTACCTGCAAACGGCAATACGCGAAGGGCATTTGGCGGGTGCGGCCGTTTGATCAGGTAGATGTGCGCTCCGGCTAATTTGCAACCATAAATTATAAGGGAGTGATGTCTGTGCGGGTAGTTGCCGCTGATTTTGTCAATACGTCCGAATCGCCACGGGTTACCGAAATCGCGCAGCCGCCGGTGTCCGACGACGAGATGCTTGTAAAAATTCATTACGCTGGAATGAATGCCGCCGACTGGCAGTATAGCCAAGGAATGATGGTTGATTTCATTCCCGATGACAATGTCAACATCATGGGGTTCGAGGCCGCGGGCGTGATCGTGGGCCTTGGGCGCCATGTAGACGGTTTTCGTGAAGGAGACCGCGTCATGTTTGGGCGAACGCGCCGGATTGGAGACGCCGGGACCTTCGCCGAATATATCGCCGTCCCTGCCAAACTGGCTTGTCGCGTTCCGGACCATATGTCGCTGATAGAGGCCGGCGCGACTCCGATTTGCTTCCTGACCTCCTACATCGCGTTGTTTGCGGACGATCTGGGCAATTCAAAACCGGGTCAGAAGGTGCTGGTGCATGGTGGCTCTGGCGGCGTCGGCAGCTTTGCTATCCAGTTGGCCAAGTTCGCTGGGCT
Source organism: Rhizorhabdus argentea (assembly GCF_037861105.1). Lineage (NCBI taxonomy): Bacteria > Pseudomonadati > Pseudomonadota > Alphaproteobacteria > Sphingomonadales > Rhizorhabdaceae > Rhizorhabdus > Rhizorhabdus argentea. The sequence goes on along the minus strand of NZ_JBANFK010000012.1, from coordinate 595 downwards.
TTCGGTGGCCGCAACCGGGAGAGCCGCCAATAGCGAGTATATGATCGAGATGGGGGCCGATCTTGCCGTCGACTATACCAATCCCGAAAAGGGCATCGTCGCGCAAGTCCGGGAATGGGCTCCCGAGGGGGTTGACGTGGTGTTTGACGCCGTGCGCATGAATACCTTGCCCGATGCACTGGAAGCTCTAAAGCTTGGCGGGACGCTCGTCAGCATCACCACCACGCTCGACAGGAGCGATATAGTTGCGCAGATTCGTGAGTCGGAAGCGCGCGGTTTCCGTCATGTTATCTGCTTCGCTCACTGGCCCGACCGGCTTGAAAAACTGCCACTGGTCGAGATTCTGACGCAGCGCGGCATCCGTATTCCTCCCGTTGAAGTGGTAGAGCTTGTCGACCTTCAATCCGCCATCGAGCGGTTGAGGGCCGGCCATAACCGGGGCAAGCTCGTATTGAAGATGGTGAGCGAATAGCGTTCGTCTGAATATGGCATTAGGCGTAGAAAGACCCTGGATCAGGTGCTGGAGAGCGGGCGATCCGGGCGGCTTGGCAGACAAGCCGGGCACGATCTTGACTATCGGAAATCAGCTGCGATT
>NZ_JBANFK010000011.1:0-134975 GCF_037861105.1 Rhizorhabdus argentea | reverse complement strand
AGGAGCCGTTCCTGCACAATACACAAAGTGTGTTTGCATATTAAGACATGGAACGACTTAGCTTTAACCGATCCTCCGACGCCTTGAAGCCGCCAGAAACCGGAGCCGCCGCCCACATGTCCCTTCATCAATCCAACAATGAGAAAGATCCGGACGAGCCTTTACCACCCGGAACACTTGTCCCGAGGAGATCGCATTTACGATCCGATAAGAGCCCAGGAAGCGAACCGGAAAAACCAACTCGCCGCCGCCGGTGAGGGGCGCTTCTATGCAAAGCTCCCTATGTCGTCAAGCACTTTTGTAGGATCCCGAAATTCGGGCGTTTCCTGCGCCTATCCGTTTGTAAAATCGCGATTTCGGTCACCCGATTCGCGAATCAGTTGTTCCTGGTGAGCACCCTCGCCGTCAGCAGAGGCGCAAATAGCTGGTTGAGGATGCCGACGAATTTGCTGACCGGGTTGGACGCCGCGTTGGCGATGTAGATCAGGTCCTTGTCGTGCATCGGAAAGTTCTGCGCGATGATGTAGCTCTCCGGCTTCATCAGATTGAGCCGATAGATCACCGGCGGCTCACCAGCCGCGATCGCCGCGGCATCGTAACGGAACAGGAACACCGATTTCGGATCGGCCTGAACATCGTTGGGGCCGCCGACTCGCGCCAGCGCCTCCGCCAAGGTGAGGCTTGGCGACTCGAACGCTACCTGCGACACCTTCGGCGTGGCGCCGAACGCGCTGAAGCTTCGCGGCTCGCCGATGAGCTCGATTCGGTCGCCTGGCAGCAGGGCCAAGTCATCGCTGCCGCCGGGCCGGATGTCGCCGAGCCGCATCTCGGCGCTTTCGCCGCCGCGGGTCAATCGCACCACCGTGTCGGAACTGCTGACCTTCGAACCGCCCGCGGTCGCCACAGCATCGAGCAACCGCTCGCGCGCAGCGGTGAGCGGCATCCGCCCACTGCGCGTGACATCGCCAAGCAGATAGACGCTGTTGCCCGGGCTGTTGACCACGGTCACCATCGCCTGCGGGCTCTGCGATTTGCCGCGCAGACCCTGCTCGATCATCCGCTGGACATCATAGGGTGTCGATCCGGCGACCATAAGCCGTCCGACATAAGGGAGGCGGATGGTACCGTCCGCCGCGACCGTCACGATATTGACCGGCTGAGAGCGGACGCTCGCGTCGACGGTATCCGGCATGGTGGCGCTGCTGCCCAGTCCGCCCGAGCCGCTGCCGAACAGGGTCATGCCGACTTCGTAGATATTGATCTGCAAAGCGTCGCCCGGCGCGATTCGATCGACCCGGCCTTCGCGCGCCAGTGCCGCGATCTGCCCCGCGCCGCGCCCTGCCGGCGCTACGGTCAGCAGTTTCTGGAACGCCGCCCCATCGAGCTCGACAACCTCGAAGCGGAGCGCCGCCTGCGGATCCTGCGCGCTCCGGATCACCTGGCGTCCGGTCGGCCCGCTGGAGGGCAGCGATGCGCAACCCGACAAAAGGACCGCGAGCACCGACAAGGCGCCAGTCACTCGGAAGCGGGCGGAAGAACTGGAATACATGGAAGACCCTATATCGACAATCGAGGCAAATCTATGACTGGGCGCGACGACAAGCGCGTGGGACGCAGCCTCGTCAAGCCCTATTCACTGCCCTGGAGGAGAAAGATGCGTGCGCGATCACGCTGCGCGCATCTGCAGCCCATGATGGACTTCGCAGGCCTCGGCAACCGTATCGTAGAAGGTCAGGTTGCCGCCATATAGAACGGCGCCGCGCTCGCAATATTGCTGCAGCGTGTGCGGATCGTGCGACACCATGACGAGCGTCCCGGTTTCCCGCCGCTTGTACAGTTCCTCGTGCGATCGCTTGCGGAAGCGCTCGTCGCCGGCGCCAGTGACCTCGTCGACCAGATAGCAGTCGAAGTTGATCGCAAGCGAGATCCCGAAGGCGAGGCGACCCGTCATGCCCGATGAATAGGTCCGCACGGGCTGATGGAAATAGGCGCCAAGCTGCGCGAAATCCTCGACATAATCGAGGATCTCCTGCTCGGGCTGGCGATAGATGCGAGCGATGAAACGGACATTGTCGGAGCCGGTCATGCTCGGCTGGAAGCAGCTGGTGAAGCCGATCGGCCAGCTTGTCGTCATCCTGCGCTCGATCGTCCCCGCAGTCGGCTGCTCGACGCCCGAGATCAGCCGCATGAGTGTCGACTTGCCGGCGCCATTGGCGCCGCAGATGCCGATGCTCTCGCCACGCCTGATCGAGAAGCTCAGATTGCTGAACACCTGCTTCTGGAACTTGCGGATATGGTAGGTTTTCGAAACATTATCGAACCGGATCATCGAACGGCTTCTCCAAATCCTCGCCACGCCTGTCCACAAAATACTGGACGCTCCGGGTCCATGCTGCAATGCGGGCGAGCATAGACGATGCCTCGCCAAACGCAAAATATGCCTTTCGCCATCGATGCGCGCATGCTGGGCCGGAAGGGCACCGGTGTCGCCACCTATGCGCGCGCGCTACTGGCCGCGCTCGAACAGCCAGGCATCGCCCCACTCCGCATAGCCGACCCGAGCTGCGACAGGCCGATGGGCCCGGCGCAGCCGCTGGAGCGCTTGTACCGATGGTCCGAAGCGCTCGTGGACCGCCCGCGTCGGCTTCAGCGGTCGACGAGTGAACTCCACGCCCGCGATATCTTCCGTCTCGCCCAGGTTCATTTCGACCGGCACGGCACGATGCTTCGGCTGATTGCGCCTGGCGATAACGGCATCGTTCACTGGACCTATCCGCTACCGATCCGAATCGATGGCTGGATCAACATCTATACCCTCCACGACGCGATACCGATCACCCAGCCTGCGCTGAGCCAGATCGACCCGACGCGCCACCGCCGCCTGCTCGAGACGCTGGCGGGCTGCGCCGAGCATATCCTCACCGTATCCGAAGCCGCCAGGCGCGACATCATCGACTCGCTGGTCTGCGACCCCGGCGTGATCAGCGCTTGCCTGCCTGGCCTGTCGGTCGAGCCCGGAACCGCGCCGTTGCCGTCGGGCCTGCGTGAGGACGGCTACCTGCTGTTCGTCGGCAGCGTAGAACCGCGCAAGAATCTGCTCCGTCTGGCGGAAGCCTATGTCGCGAGCGGATCGAGCCTGCCGCTCGTCCTCGCCGGGCCGGACGGCTGGCGCGCTGACGAAATCGCGCCCCACCTGGCGGCAATGCCGGGCATCGTCCGGCTGCCCTATATCGACCGGCCGGTGCTGATGTCGCTGATCGCCGGCGCGCGCGCATTGCTGTTCCCGACGATCACCGAAGGTTTCGGTTTGCCGATTGTCGAGGCGATGCAGCTCGGCACCCCGGTGCTCACCTCGCGCGGAGGCGCGACCGAAGAGGTGGCGGGAGGCGCGGCCTTGCTCGCCGATCCGCTCTCGGTACCGGAGCTGAGCGCACAGATCGGCAGCCTCGCCGATCCCGCGCTGCTCGCCGCGCTGAAAACCAGGGGCCTGGCGCGCGGCGCGAACTTCACCGTCCGTGCCTTCGCCGATCGGCTGAACCAGGTCCACCAGCGCCTGCTGAGCCGGAACGGTGGCCAAATCGCGCGCGAGCCGTTACCGGCCTCGTAACAACGGATTAAGTGGATCAGGATGAGAAGGCTCACCATCGGAATCGACGGCTATAACCTGGCCATGCCACGCGGCACCGGCGTCGCGACCTACGGCATGACGCTGGCACGCGCGGTCGCTGCGCTCGGCCACGAAACTCTGGGTGTTTTCGGCATCGATGTAGGCCGACAGACCGCACTGCGGCAGGTCCTGTTCTTCGACCGGATCGGAAAGGATCGGCCGGGCGAGACCCGCAAGCAGCACAAGCGCCGCATGCGGCGCGAGACCGTCCAGTCGTGGCTGCCGATCGGCGGCCTCGATGTGCCGATGACCGCGGCCGTCGAGAAGCAGGTTTTCGCCGAGAGACTTCCGGCGTTCGACCGTGTCGTCAGCACGCCCAGCCTGTTCGAGATCGCCGAACGGCGGCTGCGCAATCGCGGCACTCTGCTGACGCTCAAGATCGACAATCCGCCCGACATCATGCACTGGACCTATCCGGTGCCGATCCGGATGGCGGGCTCGCGCAATGTCTATACGCTGCATGACCTCGTTCCGCTCAAGCTCCCCTACACCACGCTCGACAACAAGCGTGTCTATCATCGCCTGATCGACCTGTGCGTGCACCAGGGCGACCATATCTGCACCGTCTCGGAGTCGAGCCGGAATGACATCCTCAGCCTGTTTCCGGGTGCCTCGCCCGACAAGGTGACCAACACCTATCAGACCGCGCCCGTGCCGGCATCGCTGCTCGCGCGCGATCCGGCCGAGGATGCCCGCGTGATCGAGGGCATGTTCGCGCTCAAGCAGAGGGGCTATTTCCTGTTCTTTGGCGCGCTGGATCCCAAGAAGAACCTGCCGCGCATCGTCGAAGCCTATCTGACCACCCAGACCAGCACGCCGCTCGTGATCGTCGGCGCCAGGAATTGGGGAACCGAGCAGGAAAGCCGGATCTTCGGCGGAGAGCAGGTGTCGATGTACGGCAAGGCCGTCGCCAGTGGGGTGGTGAAGCTCGACTATCTGCCGCGCGAGATGCTGCTGCGCCTCGTCCGCGGGGCCAAGGCGGTTCTGTTTCCGTCGCTCTACGAGGGCTTCGGCCTTCCGGCGCTCGAAGCCATCAGCCTGGGCACGCCGGTGATCGCCTCGAACATCAGTTCGATGCCCGAAGTGGTCGGCGACGCCGGGCTGCTGATCGATCCCTATGATGCCGGGACCATCGCCCGGGCCATCCGCGCGCTGGATGGCGATGCGGCGCTGGCAGAAAGACTTTCGGCCGCCGCACCGGGCCAGGCGGCGAAGTTCAGCGATGCGATATATGAGGCGAAGCTGGCCGACATGTACGATCGCGTGATGCGCGCCTAGCTCAGGCCTGCTCGGGCCAGCGCCGGCGCGCCTCGATGCCGTGCGCGTCGAGCGATTGCAGTTCGGCCAGCAGCGGCTCGAGCCGATCGAGCGGCCAGGCGTTGGGACCGTCGGACAGCGCCTTGGCCGGATCGGGGTGCGTCTCCAGAAACAGGCCGGCGATGCCCACCGCGACGGCGCCGCGCGCCAGCACCGGCACATATTCGCGCTGCCCCCCAGACGAGCCGCCCTGCGCGCCCGGCAGCTGCACCGAGTGGGTCGCGTCGAATACGACCGGACAGCCGGTTTCGCGCATGATCGCGAGGCCGCGCAGGTCGGTGACGAGGTTGTTATAGCCGAACGAGGTGCCGCGCTCGGTGACCATGATCGCGGGTTCGACGCCGGCGGCCTCGGCCGCGCCGCGCGCCTTGGCGACGACATGCGCCATGTCGTGCGGCGCCATGAACTGCGCCTTCTTGATGTTCGCGACCTTGCCGGACGCGCCGACCGCCTCGATCAGATCGGTCTGGCGGGCGAGGAAGGCGGGCGTCTGCAGGATGTCGACCACCTCGGCAGCGGCACGGACCTGCTCGGCGTCATGGACGTCGGTGAGCAGCGCGAGGCCGGTCTCGGCGCGGACCTTCTCGAGGATGCGCAGGCCGCCCTCGATGCCGGGGCCGCGGAAGGAGGCGTTGGAGCTGCGGTTGGCCTTGTCGAACGAACTTTTGAAGATGATCTGCAGCCCGAGCCGGTCGGAGATCGCCCGCAGCCGTTCGGCGACATGGAGCACCAGCGCTTCGGACTCGATGACGCAGGGGCCGGCAATCACGAACAGCGGCTCGTCGAGCCCTACCTTGCGGCCCAGCAATTGCATCGTCGCCCCTTTTCCCCAGCTGCCGCGCTTCTAGAACCGGCGGCTAGCCCCGCGCAATCGCAAAGCGCGGCTCGAGATCGAGCACCAGGTCGACCGGTTCGGCGGGCCCCTCCTCGAAGCGCTGCTGGTCCGCGGGGGAGACGAAGAAGCCGCGGCGCACCAGCCAGTCGCCGAGATCGGCGCGGGCGGTCAGCCAGACGGTGAGCGGCGTCACCAGCAGGCCCACGGCGACCGGCAGCGACCAGATCGTGCCGTCGATGCCGACCGCGATCGCCGCCATCATGGTTGCGCCCAGCGCGACATGCCAGCGGTAGAAGCGCGCGACCTCGCCGAAATCGAGCCCCTCGGCCTCGCGCCGCTGCGGCAGCCAGCCGCTCTGGCGGCCGCGCAAGATGTCGGCGATCGCCAGCGTCTGGGTCAGCATCATCACCGGCGCCGCCACGATCGAGGTGACGATCTCCAGCGCCGCGCCCTTGGCGATGCTGCTCCAGCCGCCGAGCTGACGCCGCAGCCCCGGATCCTGGATCAGGGCCACCAGCGCCATCAGCTTGGGCCCGAACAGCATCAGCAGGGTGAGGCCGAGCAGCCAGCCCGACGATATCAGCACGAAGCCGTCGAAATTGGCGCGAAGCTGCTCGAAGATCGCCGCGCCGAGCAACAGCAGCCACAGCGGCGAGGTCAGGTAGGCCGACGCGCCCATCAGCAGCTGGAGCCGGCTGACCCAGTGGAAGCCGGCGCTGTTCAGCAACCGGAGATGCTGGAGATTACCCTGGCACCAGCGGCGGTCGCGCACCGAATGGTCGATCATGGTGGGCGGGAATTCCTCGAAGGACCCGTCCGACAGCGTGACCATGTGCACCGCCCAGCCGCGCCGGCGCAGCAGCGCCGCCTCGACCATGTCATGGCTCATGATGTGGCCGCCGAGCAGGCTGCCTTCGGCAAGCTCGGGCAGGCCGCAACTCTCGGCGAACGCCTTTACCCGGACGATGGCGTTGTGGCCCCAGAAGGTCGCCTCCGTGCCCGACCACCAGCGCAGCCCGGCCGACGCGATCGGCCCGTAGACCGACGAGGCGAACTGGTGCCAGCGCGCGAACATGGTCTGGCCGTTGATCAGCTGCGGCACGGTCTGGAGCAGGCCGATATTGGGCCGCGCCTCGATCGCGGTGGCGAGGCGCACCATCGCCGCGCCGCTCATCAGGCTATCGGCGTCGAGCACCAGCATATTGTCATAGGCGGCACCGAAGCGGCGCACCCATTCGGCGATGTTGCCGGGCTTGCGGGCGGTGTTGCGCTCGCGGCGGCGATAATAGACCTGGGCGCGGCTCTCCTCGCGCAGCCGTCGGAAGGCGAGATATTCGCGCGAATGGGCGCGCTCGTGGGAGTCGCTGAGGATGAAGAAGTCGAAGCAGTCGGCCGCGCCGACCCGGTCGACCGACTCTGTCATCGAGCGAAGCCGGCGGAAGACCGCCGCGACGTCCTCGTTGTAGATCGGCATCAGCACCGCGGTGCGGGTCTTCGGCAGCGCGACGATCTCGTCGGGGATGACCGGCGCGGGGCCACGGCCGAGCATCACGAACAGCCCGGCGAAGGCGTTGAGGAAGCCGAAGGCGATCCAGGCGAACAGGCCGAAGAACAGCAGGAAGAAGCCGGCGTCGATCCAGTCGATGCCGTCCGAGCGCAGCGGGGTGAACATCTCCTGCGCGGCGAGCAGCCCGAGCAGGAAGCTGACCACGATCAGGAACAGCCGGCGCTGGAACAGCGGGCCGAAATAGGCGAGCGGCTCCTGCGACACGCCGTCGGGCGCGCGCATCAGATCCTGCACGGGCATCGCAAGCGGCGCTTCGGCCGGCAGATCCCCTGCCGGCGGACCGCCGAAGGCGGGTGACGAGGCGCCCGCTATGTCATTGTCGAATCGATACAAGAATCGGGTCTCGCTCTGCTGTTGCCGATATGGCAAAATTTCCTCGGATCCGGCGCGGCTTTGCGTCAAGACGCCCCGGGCGTTGGCTCAAACGACGTTTTTTTCTCGCATTGCACAATGCACACTCAATAAAACTGATGAATCAGCGTCTCGCTCAACGCTGCACCGCCGCGCTCGAGGGTCGCGCGCAGGTTGGCGGGCTGGTCGCTGTTGCTGGTATCGACCACCAGCCGCCAGCGCCCCGCCTGCCCCACCACCGGATAGGCATCGACCGAGATCAGCTTGCCGCGATCGACCGACACCGACGCGGTGACGCCCGATCCGCGGCCCAGCCCCTTGAGCGCAGCCCCCTCGAAATCGGCGACCAGCCGCCGCGCGTTGGGCAGCGGATCGGTGCCGGGCCGGCCGGCGGTGCCGGTCCAGCGATCGACCACCCGGGCGAGCGGCGCCGGATCGGGCTCGCCGCCGATCCAGCGCAGCCGATAGTCGAAGGCGAAGCTGCTGCCGGCGCGCGCGGGCTTGGCCGGCGTCCAGAAGGCGACGACATTGTCGTCGGTCTCGCGCCGCGTCGGAATCTCGTAGAGCATCACCGCGCCCGGCCCCCAATCGCCCTTGGGCTCGACCCAGAGGCTCGGACGCTTCTCGTAGAAGACGCCGTCATCCTGATAATGATCGAAGCTACGATCGCGCTGGAGCAGGCCATAGGCGCTCGCGCCCCTGGGATCCGCGAAGCTGTTGATGGTCGCGCGCGGCGGGTTGCCCAGCGGACGCCAGAGCTTCTCGCCCCCGCTGTTGCGGATCAGCAGGCCGTCCGAATCGTGGATCTCGGGGCGCCAGTCGGTGCGCGCCTGGGGATTGCCTTCGTCATACCAGAACATGCTGGTGAGCGGGGCGATGCCGAGCCGCGCGACATCCCTGCGCAGCCACAGGGCCATCGAGATATCCTGGACGACGCCGTCGCGGCCGTTGCGGTTCACGAAGCGATAGGCGCCGACGACGCTCGGCCCTTCGAGCAGCGCATAGATGGTGAGGCCGCCATCGCCATTGGCCCCGGTGCGCTCGAGCCAGAAGTCGGTGAAGGCCGGGAATTCTTCCTGGCCGTCGATCCCGGTGTCGATGGCGAGGCCCCGCGCCGACAGTCCATATTGGTCGAACTGGCCCGCCGAGCGGAAATAGGAGGCGCCCTGGAAGGCGAGCCAGTCGCCCACCCCGCCCTTGTTCATCAGCCGGAAGCCGGAGACGCCCGGCAGGACATGCGGCGCCGGCCCGTCGCCGGGGCCGACCGCGAACATGTCGGCGCTATGCTCGATCGGCCGAGCGCGGCCGCCGTCGACGATCCAGGTCCGGACCGGCGTGGCGGCGAAGCGGCTGATCGGAAAGAAGCGCACCGAATAACCGTCGTCGGCGAACAGCGCATGATCCGGCCGGAAGCTGATCCGGTTGACTGCGTCATAATCCACCGCATGGGCGCGCGGATCGGACTGCGGCAGCGCCCCCGCCCGGCCCTTCGCCAGCGCAGCGGCATGGCCGCGCAGCCAGTCCCAGCTGAACGGCACCCCGGCCGCGGGCCGCCGCGGTGCCGCCAGCGCGGTGCCGCCGAACGCCATCAGCGCCCCGAACAATGCCAAGCTTTGCCGTCTGTCGATCATGCCCATCCGATGTCGAATCGTTTCGCCGCGATCATCCAGACTGCCGGCTTTCGGACAAGGCCCTATAGCGACGGAAGCTGAACGGGGGCTGTAAGCGGTTCTTGCCTGCGTCGCCTGCGCCGCCTCCTGCGCTTCCTTCGTCGTCGTTCCGGGGCCACTCGTCGCCGTTCCGGCGCCCTTTGTCGTCGTTTCCGCCTCTCTCTTCGTCATTCCCGGCCCACTCGTGGCCGTTCCCGGCGCACGCATCGTCGTTCCCGCGGAGGCGGGAATCCACCGGGAGGCGCAGGGCGAACCAATAGAGGCTCGACCAGGCGGAGACATGGATCCCCGCCTTCGCGAGGATGACGGCTGGGGGTGGCGAGGCGTCGCTTCCGGTTCTTCCGTCACCCCGCGCCGGCCGGCAGGCGCGCCCGGAATTCCCGTTGCATGGGGTTGTTCGCTCGTTTTTTTGTTTTTCGCTTTTCGAGCGCCCTCCATCGCCAGCATCAGCGACGCCGCCGCGGAGCTCGTCTCGCGAATATAGCGGGCGATTTCGGTGAACCGGGCGGAGCGCGCGCCGTGCTTGTGCGCGTTGCGATTGCCGCGCGGCGCGCCGCTGCCCTTGCCGCCATGCATCCGGCATCGCTGGCGCCCGACCACGGCCGGCGAGCGGCACGGCGCCCCGCTCCGCGTGCGCGCGCCGCAGCGCGGCGCCGTCGCCAGCGAGTCCGGCTGGGGGCATGGCTGTCGCATGGGGCTATCGGAGGCATGCTCTCCCCGCCCGCCTGCGGGAAGGGCCGGGGGTGGGCCTGCGGCGAAGCCAGAACAGCGCGCGGGCTTGCCCGCTCCATCTTCGGCCGGCTGGCCGATCGTCATGCGCCGTCGCTGGCGCGCGCCTGTCGCTGCGCCCGATCGGCCCTGGCCACCGAATCGAGCGAGGCCCGGCAATTCGACTGCGCCCGCAGCGCGAGCCGCATATAGCGCTCGGTCGGCCCCGGCCATTCCTCGAAATTCTCGGCGGCATAGCCCACCAGCTCGGCGAACATCGCATCGAGCGAGAGCGCCTGCGTCATCAGCATCTCGCTCATTCGTGCGATGGGATCGGCGGGGTTGCTGCCGGTGGCTTCGGCGTCACGCGCCTCGGGCCTGCGCATTTCGTTCATCGGGTGCCTTTCGATGGGGCGGCCGATCTAACACTGACAGCGGCAAAGATCAAGAACATATAGAGAACATTGTGCCAATCGAGGACTGTGCTAGGGTTGCGGCGGGGCAATGCGGGGGAACCACAAATTATGGACAACCAGCCACTTCGACTAAAAGTGCAAGCTACCCACATTTGCCCGATCTGCCTCGAGAAAGATGCCATCGGAGGGGTGGGGCAGGGCCTGACGTCTGCCTACTTTTGCGCGCGATGCGGCCCCTTCTCCATCACGACGTCAGCCGAAGCCATGCTGCGGAATGTCGGCCAACCGATGCCATATCTTTCAGGATGGTGCCGCGATCAGCAATTGGAGTCGCGAGAGGCCATTATCGATAGCCAAGTGGTAGGCCAGTGCAAATCATCGACCGTTCCGTCGCTGCGCGAGCGAGCGATGCGGCTTCTCCGCTGGATGGTGCTTTTGATCGATGAAGAGCCTTCAAGGGACGACCTAATCGTCCCAGACCCGTCATTATATATGGGTGCTTCCTATTCCACGAGCGACGAACAGGTAAATCGCCTGATTAGGGTGCTCGAATCCATCGGCTTTGCAGAGAGGCGGTCCGCTGGTGGGGGAGGCGCATATCGTTATACGGTTGTAACTGCCGAGGGTGCTTTGGCCGTTGACGAGATCCAGCGTGCTAACTCTCAATCAGCATCTGGTTTCGTGGCGATGTGGTTTTCAGATGATACGAGAGAGGCTTGGGAGAATGGCATTCGTCCGGCAATAAGAGAAGCCGGATATGATCCCGTCCGCGTAGATGACATCGAACATGTTGGCAAAATCGACGACGAGATTATTAACCAAATTCGTAAGGCCCGTTTTGTTGTTGCTGATTTTACCGGCCATCGCGGCGGGGTATATTTCGAGGCGGGCTACGCCCTAGGTCTAGACATTCCCGTGATCTGGACCTGCCACCAACGCGACCTGCTCCAGCTTCATTTCGATATTCGGCAGTATAACTGCCTCGTCTGGACTGATCCCGTCGAGTTGCACAAGCGCTTGGTGCAGCGCATCGAAAATGTGGCAGGCTGCGGGCCTAGGGCGCCGCGCCATGACTAAGGATTATTCGCTTCCCAAAGGGACCAAGTTCGACCTCAGTACGGGCCGCTTCGCTCAAGGCCCTTCGGGGGCTAACGTAGCTTTCCAGCCTCAGATGGTCGCCGTGCTAACCAGCGAGCCACTGAGCGCTAATCAGCGAGGACTGCTGGTATCGCCACCGATGAAGATCAATGTTCAGACTAACGAGCTTAACATCGCTTCTGGAGCATTAGACTCCGTCGAGCTAAGGTCGGCCTTACTTTTTTGGGACCGCCTCGACTGGCCCACGAACAATCTCGTGCATGTCGGCCACGCTGAGGAGATTGAATTCCTGATGGCACAGGGGGTGTTCAGCCGTACCAGCGTCGCTTTTCAAGGCTCGGGTGAGATGGGAAATCTCATGCTAAAATGCATCCAGCACGCATTTTCAGACCTTAATGAACGGGATGGTGGGCGTTGGGCGATGTCTCGCGGTGACAAATCGCTATCAGTAGTTGGCGACGAACTTGCTCCGGATAGCGGTCTGATGCTGCGCCTTTACAAGGCTATTCCCGTCCCCGACGCCGAAGTACCTTTCGAAGAGATATTACGATATCGCGATCGGCGGCGACCGGAATTACTGGCATTGAGGGCCGCCATCGACGATATCTATCAGACTATGCTGGCGGCGTCCGACCAACCCCTCAGCGAACTTTCTGCAATCGACCGGCTCAACGCTTCCATTGCCGATTTGCTGATGGCTTCCAAGGAAAACCGGTTCAAGCAGCTACTAACGGATACTACCATCTCGTTCGATTGGCGTGGCGCATTAGTGGGCGGGTGGGCAGCGCATGCGGCCGGCGTACAAATTCCCTTGGTCGCGAGCGCTGGCGTGGGTGCCGGCCTCGCCATTTCAACTACGCTGGGCAGCTTAAGGAAGAGAAAAACTGCCTCCCCGTATGAATATGTCACGGGCATTCACAGAGATCTGCCGTGGACGCAGTAAATCGCCAACGACGATTATGAGATTATGGAAAATCACACGTGATTTTTCACTGCATCTGATGGCCTCTCTGTCAGTGTCCTAAGTGATGCACCGCAGTGCCCCGCATGTGTCGCAATCGGACCCAACGCAGCCGATGGTGGTCTGGATGATCCGGCATATCAGCGCACCGATCTCAGGACGGCGGGAATCGGGAACCGGCACCGCGGCGATAAATCAGCCGCGTCTAATCGAGCGCTGGCTGGAGACCACGGCTACGTGCTTCGATTGCTGCTTGAGCCAGGAAATTCTCGATGGCGGCAACGGTTGGCTGACGACATAGGATTCCCGCTTCGACGTCCGTGAGACAGTCGATTCCGTAGCCGAACTGGTCAATCCAGAGCTGGTCGAGCGCTTCGCCATAACGCTCTTGTAGCATAAGAAGACTGGCCGCGCGTAGCGAAATACGCCGGGCGTGCCGGCTCTCGGTCAGTGTGGAGATGCCGAGCACGCGCGCCCCTCGCGCTTCGACGAAGCCGCGAAGGTTGGCGAGCGTCCCACCAAGCCCGACATGGTCGTCTATCAGCAGGTAATCGGCGCCTGACACGACAGCGCCATCGAACAGCGCGGGAGTCACAAAGCGCTGAAACGCGCGTGCCCTGGTGTGCCCGACCTTGTTGACCTGGACGATCTCGGCAGTAACCACCTCGCAATTGAGTTCGCGCCCCATTACCTGCGCCATCGCGTCGGGGATCGCATTGAAGCCCATCGTCTCGTCAGCAACAACCGGCAGCAACAACGGCTGCCGCCCGTCAAGCAATGCCGCGATCTGAGCCATGCCGCTGTCAGAAATAAGCTCGATTGCGAGCGCCAGCGCCTGATCCGCGTCGCCACTCTTGGCGCCCACATAAGCCGGGTGCGCGTCGCGTACCTGAACAGTGGTGTGCAAGATAACGTCAGGCAAAGGCGGGAGCCAGGGGCGCCGGACCGGAAAAGGTGGGTGAGCTGCCATCGCTTAGGCCCCGCATGACGATCTCGATCGGGTTACAATGGCAGATTGGAGCGACAGCGCACTTAATTTCGCCCACTACAGCTCATCAGTTTTGGAGTGCCCTGGCCAGGGCACCGCACCTCGAGTCCGCCGGTGTCCTAACTGCACACCAGGACCATGATGCTCCGGGCGAAGAGGGCTTCGCTGACGCGTTCACGCCGATATGGTTCATTCGGCTATTCCGCTGACTTGCCGACCTTCCTACAGTTGCTGATCTGGCGCGGGGGCGCATCTAAATAGGGGGAATCGATGAAGGAACCGGCTGATGCCGTCGCCAGCCGAGCCGGCATTCTCGACCGTGTCGAGAATGCCTATCTGAAACTGCTGCGTGCGCTGGTGCTGATTGTAGCGACGCTGCTGATCATCACGGCAATCGTGATGGGGGCATCGAGTGCGGTCAAGATCCTGAAATCGGCTGAGGATGTGGTCCAGAAGCCGGCTGTCGTGACGGCGGAAGAGGTAGCGGCACTGCCTGCTGTGACTGATGCGGAGTCGCAGAAGACGAACGCGGTGGAGGAGCTGGCCACCGAACGGCGGTTTTATAGCCACTTCATCCGACGCTATCATCAGCTGTTCCGGACGAAGTTCGAACCATATCGCCAAAGCGACGACAAGCAACTCGGTGAGGCCGAGTTCGGCGACACCTTCATCATGCCTGAAAATCGCCTGGGCGCCATCGCGTCGGGAGAGCTGTCATTCCGGACCGATCAGGCCGATCTCGAAGCGCTGATACAGGCGATGACTGAAGTGAGTACGCGCGCTGACGTGATCTCGAAGCTGAACGGCTATCGAGGAGCGCACAAGGTAAATACATGCGCAAACGTCAACCGAACGCGCACAACTTATCGCAACGGCTGGGATTCCTACAGCACGGTCTGCTCTGATTGGTATAAAGATCCCATCGGCTGCCCCGTCCGCCGGCCAGTGATCACCGATTATGTGGAGCGCGTATGCTCCATGCAATATCCGAAAGGAACTAGATCCCATGCTGAGCTTTTCCGCGCTTATCAAAGGCGCTTCCTGGACCTGCTGCAGCACCGGCGCGAAGAGAATGCAACGGCAGCTCAAGCCGAGCGTGACAAGATCCTGATGGGCAATGCCGAAGGAAAGGCATCGCTCAGCATAGCCGCCTACGTCGCAATCGGCTTCGTCGTGCTGATGTTTTTCTTTCTACTGATCGCCATTGAGCGACATCAACGCATCATTTCGAACCGGCGGTGAGCCAAGGCAGGCGCTCGGGATGAACTCCGGCCCGAGGCTGGAGGCAGGGATCCATGTCTCTCTCCATTTTCACCGTCAGCATGGGTGGAGGGAGACATGGGCCCCAGCCTGCGCTGGGGCGACGGGACGTAGCGAAGTTCGGATCGCTATGGCCGTCGAGGCTGCCGGTGAACTCGGTGCCGTAGAGAGATCCCAGCTTTCGCTGGGATGACGCGTGACAAGAATTGGCCGAACCTCTGCTTTCGGATGACAGGCGTGAACTGCGCCCAGCGTGCGCCGGGCGGCGCGTGGCTTGTTTCCTGACCGGGCTGGCTTATATCCCTACCATGGTGTTCCAAAGCGCCCTTCTTCGCTTTTCGGCTCATGGGGGTAGCCTCATGACGCGGCTGCCCGCCTCGGGGCCCCGCAGCCGCTAAACCTGCGCGCGGGCGCCCGAGGCAGTCTCCCAGTTCCATGATCAGATGCTCCGATCGGCACGCCGATCGGGGTGCAAGCTGCTGCCGAGGAGAAGACCCGTGCACACTGAAATGCTTTGGCGAGACGACATAGCCGTCCTCGTCGACCGCCGCGCGACCATCGAAGCGGTGATGGCGCAATATCTGGCCGGCACCCATCAGGGCTGCGCCACCGACGAAGAGAAATCCGCGGCGCATCGGCTGTTCGAGGCCTTGCTGGGCGGCCTGAAGGACGGGGCCGGCGCGCGCCGGTTCGACGACCTGGCGGTTCGCCGCCATGCGAGCCGCTTCGGCGACGGGCTGGCGCCGATTCTCAGGGATGTGCTGGGAGCGGACGTGTCCGACAGGTTCATCATGCGGTGCGTCGATCGCTATTGGGCGGCGTTGCAAGCCGCCGCCGCCTGAACCTTCGCCGTTTACGCGCGGTTCGGCCTGGATTGGGGCCGGGCCGCGCACGCCAGGATGGAGATTTCCATGTCATCGCCTTTTGTCGTCGAGAAGGACGGCCGTACCGTCGGCATCGGCCTGCGCTGCCGAGGCGGCTTCCGCTTCTTCGCATCGGAGCCTCTGCTGCGGCAACTGGACGGGCGCGTCTTCCCGCGCGTCCGTGCGCTGATGCGGGCCGTCCACAACAAGGGAAAGCCGCAGGTGGAAAGCAGCAGCCATGAGGGATGACCGCGCGGTGGTTCGCCCGGCGATCCACATGATCGATCGCGAAGCCGATGCCCTGGCCGATCTCGCGATCAGCGTGGGGGAGCGTCTTCCCCAGGTGAGCGCGCTGCTGATGGAGGAGATTTCGCGGGCGGAGATTTATAGCGCGGGGGATCTGCCCGCGGGCGTCGTCAGCATGAACGCGTTCGTCGAATTCGTGGACGGATCGAGCGGCGCGACGCGGACGGTGCAGCTTGTCTTCCCTGCCGATGCGGACATCTCGAACGGGCGGGTTTCGATCCTGACGCCGGTAGGGGCGGGGCTGATCGGCCTGCGGCAGGGCCAGTCGATCCTGTGGCCGGATCGCGAGGGCAAGGAACGCGTGCTGACCATCGTCAGGGTCGATAGAATTCCGGGATAGAATTCCGTGGACACTATACCAATTTTTTGTCGCCTTTCGGCTTAGGGCCACATGGTCATGACAGACGCTAATTAGTATAGTGTCCCCGAATTAAAGGCGCCGAATTAAGGCGTTGCCGCTAGGTCAGGGTTCTTGCCAGGCCCCAGGCGATGAGCAGCAGGCCGGCGCCTCGTGAAATCAGCACGCTGCCCGGCAGAAGCTTCTCGGCTGCGACAAGGGCGGTCAGCGCGGCGATCCACGCGAAGTTCATGACGCCCCCGACAAACAGCAGTGCCATCAGAAGCCAGCAACATCCTATACAGTAGCCGCCGTGCAGCAGGCCAAGCCTCAGGGCGCCGCCGACTCCCGGTCGCCAGTGTCGCGACAGAAAGGCGGCAGGCGATCGGCAGTTGGCAAGGCAGGCGTTCTTGACGGGCAGGAGCTGATATAGCCCGGCCGCGATCAAGGTCGCTCCGGCCAGAGGTGCGTAGCTGGACCGCATCGTCGCTGCGTTGAGCAGTCCTGCCCGGGTCGCCCAGATCTGCACTAGCGCCGCGAGTGCGGACATGCCGAGCCAGGCGAGCAGATAGCCTGACAGGAACACAGCCGAGGCGGCGATTATGGGCTGCCTGCCTCGATCGCGCCGGACGCGGCCATAGAGCAGGATCGCGGGAGCGGCGGAGGGCAGCATCATCGCCGCCATCATCACCCACCACATGGCAATAGTGAGCAGAAGAGACGGCGGAGGGGATGGCGGCATGCCAGCCATGCCGCCCTGGCCCATCGGCATTCCGGTGTCCATCGGCATTCCGGCGCCGGTCATGGTCCAGAGCCAGGCCAGTCCCGCGAGCAGGGCAATCGCGCCGAGGATGATCGTCCGTTCCTTCCGGACCATCCGCTCGGTCAGCGCGGGCCGATCAGCTACGGACGACGCCATGGCTGTTGAGATGGATATGGGCAAACTGGCCGTAGCTGTCGCGAAGTTCCAAGGACATCGGGCCGGTCACCCTGCTCGAAGCGCTGCCGATGTCCGCGACCTCATATTCGAACCCGTGCGGCAGGACGATCTGGGCGCGGGTCTCGGCCCCGCTGACCTTGTTGCGGATCGGCTCGCCTGTCATCTCGACATAGCCTTCGATCATCATGCGACCCCGTCGGTCGTCGATGTCGAGGTCAAGGCCGATCTCGGTAAACACCGGCGGATGCATCGTTTCGATCGTCGAACTATAGACGGCGAACATCGTCGCGAACGGATCGGTATCCTGGCCCGTCATTATCCTGAGCAAGGCGTCACGCTGCTTGTCGTCGGCGCGGTTTTCCAGGAAGGCGATAGCCTCGCCGTGACCCTCGTGGATCGGCCCAGGCCATTTGAAGACCGCCGCGATGCGAAGCCCGTCTAGGCGCGTCTCGCGATAGTGCCCCTCATCGATCTGGATGCCGGCCACTGCGTAACAGTGGCCCTTGTCGGGAAGACCATCGAACTGACAGTTGCAGCCATAGTCGCACGAGCAATTGACAAGCTCCCGGCCCTTGAACTCCCAAATTGCCATCGATGCCTCCCAAAGGTTGGACTCGATCCATGTAGCACAGAAGCGCGCGCTGCCGAAGGATGACGGTGCGGGAAAGGCGGGCCATGGCGCGCCGAAGCACATGATCATGACGGACGATAATTAGTATAGTGTCCCCGAATTGAAGCGGCGGGGCGCTCGCCTTCAGATGAAGTCTCCGGGCACGACGGCGCTCACGTTCACCCCGGCCAGCAGCACGGCGGAATCGGCCATCGCTCCGCCGCTGCTCGAATAGAACAGGTAGGTGTCCGCTCCTACCGCCAGCGCGACCACCTCCTGGTCGCCCGCATGTCCGTCCATCAGCGACTGGGCAAAGCTGCTTGCTGCAGCAAGATCGGCCTGGGATGCACCCGTCAACAGAGCCGCGGGCGCGAAGCCAAGCGCGAGGCGATCGGCCGCCGGATCGAAATCCGCGATCCTGTCGGGTGTGGCGATTGGTGAAGCCTGGCCGGAGAAGAGGAAGACATCGATGCCATCGCCGCCACTAAGGCTGTCTTGCCCGAGGTCGCCGGACAGCATGTCGTTGCCCGCACCGCCGCTGAGCGAGTCATTGCCCTGGCCGCCCCGCAGCGAGTCATTGCCGTCGCCGCCATCGACTATGTCATTCCCCCGGTTGCCGTTCATCGTGTCGTTGCCGGCATCGCCAGTCATTGCATCGTCGTCGGCGCCGCCGTTCATCCGATCGGATCCCATGCCGCCGTCGAGCATGTCGTTGCCGGCATTGCCCTGAAGATAGTCGCTCCCGTCACCACCATTCAGGCTGTCGGCGCCATCGGTTCCGCCAGCAGGCGATTGACCGAACAGGTGGTCATTTCCATCGCCACCGTTCACGCTGTCGTTGCCGCCGCCGCCCAGAAGAACATCGTGGCCATTGCCGCCATCGAGGAGATCGTCACCGGCTCCACCGGTCAGCGTATCATCTCCCGGCGTGCCATATGTTTGATAGCCATTATATCCATAGCCGTAGGACGACGCGCCAGAAAGCATGCCAGTGGACGAACCGCTGTAAGAAGACGGGTTGTAGTAGGGAGCCATGAGACCCTCCTCGGCTTGTTAGGCCATTTCGGCCCGCGCAACCCCGCGTGCCGGTATGTGCCCGAGACACGTGTTCCGGTTCACCGTTCTTCGAAAAAAATTCGGGCATCATGCGGTGCGTCGATCGCTATTGGGCGGCATTGCAAGCCGCAGCCGCCTTGATCATTCGCGATAGGCATCGGTCTGGTCGTCGAGATCGGGGACGGTCTCGTCTCCCTTGCGGATCTGCGCGCCGCCATAGGCGAAATCGAGGTTGTTGCCGCTGGGATCGCCCTGGAACGGAAGCGACAGACCCAGCAGAGGTTCGTCATAGCCGAAGGGGAATATCGGCTTCGTCTCGGCAGAGACGAACTTGTTGCTGATCAGGTCGGCGAAGGTGAACCCGTTGGTGAACCGGCCCATATAATAGCCCTGGGCGGCTGTCGGCGCCTTCGAGCAGGGCCGTGAACGGAAGATCATCGGCGAACTCCGCCAGCTTCAAGGCATTCCCCGCGTCGACGAGACTGTCGCCGAACACGAACACCCCGCTATAGAGGCCATCGACGCTCTCCCGCATGAGCCCTCCCGTGCATAAGCGAGGCCTGCAATGGCCGGGAGGTGTCGAGCGCCTAGCTAGCGTCATCCACGGACAGCGGCGCTAACGCATGTTTCAGGGGGCAAGGTGGCATACAATGTCATGGGTCCATCCTCCTCCTTGAAGCGGCTTCACGCCGACTTCGTACCAACCAGGAGGATGGGCCTACTTCAATGACGAGATGTCCCCGGAACATGATGAGATGTCCTCGAAACTTCTGATCCGGGCTGCAATATCCGGATGCTTAATCTTTGTGAAAGGAAGTTTGTATACGGATTCGTGCGAATATAACTTTGTTCATTATAGTGAACTTTACGTGACGTTGCATAACAGTCCACGACAAAAATATATAAATACGGGATAGAGGTTGTCATGAATATATCTGTGAAAAAATTGATAAATATCAGCAATTTTTTACTGATTATTCTTTCCGGATTGGCAATGTCCGTATCAGCTGTTGCGCTTCATACCGTGAGAAGCAATTTATTGAGTGTCACAGACAATACCGTTCCCAGCCTTATCGAACTGCAATCGGTGCGAACCCAGATGGAGGGTGCTCAGGCAATTCTGGGGCGTCATATTCTTGCGCCGACTCCGGAACGCACGATGATAACCGATCGGGAGCTTGAAAAGCTTCTGAAGGAAACGGGATCGCGCCTCGATAATTATCAAAAATTGCTATCCGACGATCATGAGCGGGCGCTGTATCGATCTGTAACCGACCATTGGGCGGGCTGGACCGGCACCCTGGCTCCGATCCGGAGGGAGTCGATCGCGATCCACACCGCAGCCGCAACCGATCTGTTCAATGCCGCGCAGGCGGATGAGGCCAAGCAACTCTCCGCGGCGCTTGACGCCGAAATCGGCTACAATGTCGAACTTGCCAATATGGAAAAAGCCCGCGCCAAGGATGCGATCAGCCGTACGAACCTCATTCTCGTCGGGGTGGCGGGCGCGATCCTTGCCGCCGCGATCCTGTCGGTGCTCATGCTGACGAGGCGTGTCGTCCAGCCGATCGGTGTGGTCACCGCATTGATGCAGCGGCTGGCCGCGGCGGATTATGCCGTCACGGTTCCCTATAGCGAGCGCAACGACGAGATCGGCAGCATGGCCCGTTCGGTGGAAACCTTCCGCGAAAACGGCGTTCAACGCATCACCCTTGAAAAGGAAGCCCGGCTGGCGGCGGACGAGCAGAAGAAGGTCGTCGATGCGCTGGTGGTGGGGCTGAAACGGGTCGCCGATGCCGATCTGACGCGTCTGATCGACGATCCCTTCCCGCCGAAATATGAATCGTTGCGGGACGACTTCAACCGGACGGTCACCAGTCTGCGGACGATGATGGCGTCGGTGGTCGAAACGTCGGAAGGCGTGCGCGTCGGTTCCGCCGAAATTGGCACCGCCTCTTCCGATCTGGCCAGGCGCACCGAGCATCAGGCCGCCTCGGTCGAGGAAACCTCCGCCGCGATGTCCCAGATTACGCTCGCCGTGGGGCATACCGCCTCCATCGTGCGGGACGTCAACACGACTTTGTCGGAGGTCAATCGTGCCGCGGCCGAGGGCGAGCAGGTCGTCCGCACGGCTGTTGCGGCGATGGCGGCGATCAGCAAGGGATCCTATGATATCGGTCAGATCGTCGACATGATCGACAGCATTGCGTTTCAGACCAATTTGCTGGCACTCAATGCCGGCGTCGAAGCCGCCCGGGCCGGTGAGAGCGGCAAGGGCTTTGCGGTGGTCGCCAACGAGGTTCGCGCCCTTGCCCAGCGCGCGGCGGACTCCGCACGCGATATCAAGCTGCTGATCTCGACCAGTTCCGCCGAAGTGCAGCGCGGCGTCAGCCTGGTCAATGAAACTGGCGTGACCCTGGGCGGAATTGCCGAAAAGATCGCGGCCATGGTGCAATCGATGCAGGTCGTCACGCAATCGGCCGAGGAACAGGCCGCAAGCGCAGAGCAGATCAACACGGCCGTCAGCGACATGGATGCGCTAATCCAGCAGAATGCGGCGATGGTCGAGCAAGCCACGGCGGCTTCGCGCAGTCTTGCCGTGGAAGGCGGCAGGCTGGCCGAACTCGTTGGACGATTCCGGATCGACCCGAATGGCATGCCGTCGGTTTCGCAGGCCTTCGCGGAACCATCGTCCGGGCGGCACGATCGAGTCGCGCAGGCAGCGTGAAGCCCGGCGGTGCGCGACGGCCGGGAGGTGTCGGTCACGCCGTAGCGTCATCCGCGGACAGCGGCGCTAACGCATGTTTCAGGGTGCGGGGGATGGCGGGGACGGTACGACCTCAGAAGGTCACTCGATAATCCCGGGCATCCGGCCCGAGCCCACAGCTTCGGCCATTGCGGCAACGTTGCTGGCGCTGCGGATTTCGGAGAGGGTCGAGACATTAGCCCGGCCGTGCGAAGTCATCCTCGTCATCTTCGCCGACCGATTCGATCTCCATTCGGCATAGACGTTCCCGGAGGTCCTCCAGTGCGATCGGCTCGACTTCTTCCAGGACAGGGTCGATCTTCAAACGGGAATTGCGGGCGTGGATGATGGCGAAGGGAAACATGACGAGAATGACGACAGCCGTGAACATCAGGAACATCAGGTAGACAGGAACGAACATCAGGACGAAAAAACGTGGCACCGGCACACGCCAGCGAAATGGCACACGCCAGCGAAACGGTGGGCGGCTGGGCTTCGGAGCCGGCGAATGGAGGTCGACCGACCTGATGATCCAGCGGTGCGCCGCGGCATCGACCAGCTCGACGTCGATCAGGTCGCCATCCTCATAATAGCAGGGCAGGCATTCCAGCAGGTGGGCGCGTTCCGAGAACACATAAGGGCCGTCACCGAGAAAGCCTATGATCGGGAATGTGAGCTCCGCTTCCGAGGCCCTGATCAGCGTCATGTCACCCACCCCACCGTGGAACATAGCGCGAACATGACTGAAGCCGGACGCCGGTGCAAGCTTTGCCTTCACTCAGGATGAGCAGGTTGATCTAACGGTGGTGTTCTCTAAGCCGCGCCCTCCAGCGCCTCGTTCGCCTGAAGCCACCCGGCCTCGACCCGCTCCAGTTCCTTCTCGACGTCCCCGCGCAGACGCATCAGGTCGCCGGCGGTGCGCTTAATATCCTGTGGCGCCGCCGTCTTCGGGTCGAACAGCGCGCTGTCGATCTCCGAACGCCGCGCGGCGAGCTTCGCGATCCGGCCCTCGAGATCCTTGACCTCGGCGCGCAGTGCCTGGATGCGCTCGCGTTCGGCGGCGGCGGCTTTCTTGTCCTTCTTGGAGCCCTTCGCTCCGCCCTCGCCCTTCGGCTGGTTCTTGCCGAGGATCAGATCGGTATAGTCGTCGAGGCTGCCGGTGAACTCGGTGGCGAGGCCGCCGTCGACCAGCACCAGCCGGTCGGCGGTCAGCTCGATCATGTGGCGATCGTGGCTGACCACCACCACCGCGCCCTCATAGGCGTTGAGCGCCTGGACCAGCGCCTCGCGCGCGTCGACGTCCAAGTGGTTGGTCGGCTCGTCGAGGATCAGCATGTGCGGGGCGTCGCGGGTGATCAGCGCGAGTGCCAAGCGCGCGCGTTCGCCGCCCGAGAGCTTGCCGACCTTGGTGACCGCCTTTTCGCCCTGGAATCCGAAGCGGCCGAGCTGGGCGCGGACGGCACCGGGGGTCATGCCCTTCATCAGCCGGGTCATATGCTCGAGCGGGGTGTCGTCGCCGTCGAGCTCCTCGACCTGGTACTGGGTGAAATAGCCGACGCGCATCTTGCCCGACGCGGTCATGCCGCCGTCCATCGGCTTGAGCTGTGCGGCGAGCAGGCGGGCGAGCGTGGTCTTGCCGTTGCCGTTGCGGCCGAGCAGCGCGATGCGGTCGTCCGGATCGAGCCGCAGGTTGAGCCGCTGGAGGATCGGCTTGCCCTCGGTATAGCCGACGCTGGCCATGTCGAGCGTGACCAGCGGCGGGCGCAGCTCCTCGGGGCTGGGGAAATCGAACGACAGGCTGGGATCGTCGGCGAGGGCGGCGATCGGCTGCATCTTGGCCAGCATCTTGGCGCGCGACTGGGCCTGCTTGGCGGTGGAGGCGCGGGCCGAATTGCGGGCGATATAGTCCTGCAGCTTGGCGCGCTGGGCATCCTGCGACGCCTTGGCGGCGGCGAGCTGCGCGGCGCGCTCGGCACGCTGCCGCTCGAAGCTGTCATAGCCGCCGGTGTAGAGCAGGGTCTTGCCGCCCTCGAGGTGGAGGATATGGTCGACGACATTATTGAGCAGATCGCGCTCATGGCTGATCACGACCATCATCGCCGGGTAGGACTTCAGGAAGTTCTCCAGCCACAGGGTCGCTTCGAGATCGAGGTGGTTCGAGGGCTCGTCGAGCAGCAGCAGGTCCGGCTCGGAGAACAGCAACGAAGCGAGCGCGACGCGCATCTTCCAGCCGCCCGAATAGCTGTCGAGCGGGCGGCCCTGCATCTCCTCGTCGAAGCCGAGGCCGACGAGGATGGTCGAGGCGCGCGCCGGGGCGGTATAGGCGTCGATCGCCATCAGCCGCTCATAGACCTCGCCGAGGCGGTCGGGATCCTCGCAGGTCTCGCTTTCGTGGAGCAGCGCGGCGCGCTCGGTATCGGCGGCGAGCACGGTGTCGATCGGGGTCGAGGTGCCGCTCGGCGCTTCCTGCGCGATATAGCCGATGCGCAGGCCGCGCGGCTTGTCGAGATCGCCGTCGTCGGCTTCGAGGCTGCCGATCATCACCTTCATCAAGGTCGACTTGCCGGCGCCATTGCGGCCGATCAGGCCGACGCGCGCCCGCGGCGGCAGCGCAGCCGAGGCGCGATCCAGGATCGTGCGCCCGCCGAGACGGACGGTGAGATTCGAGAAATTGAGCATCGCGCGCCGATAGCAGGGGTTATCGTGCATATCCATGGCTGATGCTGGGGGACGCGCGCCTCTCGCATCATGCCAGCGGAGGGTGGCATCTCAGGCCGTGAGGAGACGAGGGCGAGGCAGGAGTCGACTGAGATCCCAGCTTTCGCTGGGATGACGTGTGGGGGGCTGGGATGACGTGTGGGGGCTGGAAGACGTGTGGGGGCTGGAAGACCCTTTCCGTCATTCCAGCGAAAGCTGGAATCTCGTTAGATGAGGAGACAAGGCCGAGGCAGGAGCCGCCTGAGATCCCAGCTTTCGCTGGGATGACGTAACGGGGGAAGCGGTGCCGGGGAGGATCTTGGGGCGCTTCTCACATCCGCGCTTGATGCCGTCACGCCGCTGAACCAATAGTCGGCCGCACGTCCAGACCAACGAGAGGCTCCGAATGTCCGATCTTTATCCCGTTCCGGCAGAATGGAAGGCCAAGGCGAAGGTCAGCGACGAGAGCTATCGCAGCCTCTACGCCCGCTCGATCGACGAACCCGAGGCCTTCTGGCTCGAGCAGGCGAAGCGGCTCGACTGGATCACGGCGCCGACCAGGGCGAACGAGAGCTCGTTCCACGAAGGCGATTTCGGGGTGAAGTGGTTCGCGGACGGCGAGCTCAACGTCGCCGCCAACTGCCTCGACCGCCATCTCGCCACGCGCGGCGACGATGTCGCGATCATCTGGGAGCCCGATGTTCCCAGCGAGGAACCGCGGCGCTTCACCTACGCCCAAGTGCATGAGGAGGTCTGCCGCTTCGCCAATGTGCTGAAGGGCCAGGGTGTCAGGAAGGGCGACCGCGTCACCGTCTACCTGCCGATGATCCCGGAGGCGGCGTTCGCGCTGCTCGCCTGCGCGCGCATCGGTGCGATCCACTCGGTGGTGTTCGGCGGCTTCTCGCCCGACGCGCTCGCCGGCCGCATCCAGGATTGCGACAGCTCGGTGGTGATCACCGCCGATTGCGGGCGGCGGGCCGGCAAGCTGGTGCCGCTCAAGGCCAATGTCGACGCCGCCGCCAAGCTCAGCCCCAGTCTCAGGACGGTGCTGGTGATCAAGGCGACCGGCGCCGAGGTGGCGATGCAGGCGGGCCGCGACATCTGGTATCATGAGGCGGCGGCGGGCGTCTCCGCCGCGTGTCCGCCCGAGCCGATGAATGCCGAGGACCCGCTGTTCATCCTCTACACCTCGGGATCGACCGGCAAGCCCAAGGGCGTGCTGCATACGTCCGGCGGCTATCTGCTCTGGGCGAGCCTGACCCATGAGGTCTGCTTCGATTACCGGCCGGGCCAGATCTATTGGTGCGCCGCCGATATCGGCTGGGTCACGGGCCACAGCTATATCGTCTACGGCCCGCTCGCCAATGGCGCGACCACGCTGATGTATGAGGGCGTGCCGAACTGGCCCGACGCCAGCCGGATCTGGCAGGTGGTCGACCGCCACCAGGTCGACATCGTCTTCACTGCGCCGACGGCCTTGCGCGCGCTGATGAAGGACGGCGACCACTATGTGAAGGCGACCTCGCGTAAGAGCCTGAAGCTGCTCGGCACGGTCGGCGAGCCGATCAATCCCGAGGCGTGGCGCTGGTATCATGAGGTGGTCGGCGAGGGCCGCTGCCCGATCGTCGACACCTGGTGGCAAACCGAGACCGGTGCTGCGATGATCGCGCCGCTACCCGGCGCGACCGACCTGAAGCCGGGTTCGGCGACGCGGCCGCTGTTCGGGGTTGTGCCCGAGTTGGTCGATGCCGAGGGCAAGGTGCTGGAGGGTGCGGCCGAGGGCAATCTGTGCATCACCCGGAGTTGGCCCGGCCAGATGCGCACCGTGTGGGGCGACCATGAGCGCTTCTTCCAGACCTATTTCAGCACCTATCCGGGGAAATATTTCACCGGCGACGGGTGCCGCCGTGACGAGGATGGCTATTACTGGATCACCGGGCGGGTCGACGACGTGATCAACGTATCGGGCCATCGCATGGGCACCGCCGAGGTGGAGAGCGCGCTGGTCCTCCATCCCAAGGTGGCCGAGGCCGCGGTGGTGGGCTTCCCACACGACATCAAGGGCCAGGGCATCTACGCCTATGTCACGCTCAACGCCGGCGAGGAGCCGAGCGAGGCACTGCGCAAGACACTGCGCGATTGGGTCCGTACCGAAATCGGCCCGATCGCCACCCCGGACGCGATCCAGTTCGCTCCGGGCCTGCCCAAGACCCGATCGGGCAAGATCATGCGCCGCATCCTGCGGAAGATCGCCGAGGGCGACGTCTCGTCGCTGGGCGACACCTCGACGCTCGCAGATCCCGCCGTGGTCGACGATCTGGTTGCCAACCGGCAGGGAGCCTGACCATGACCGAGCGTCTGATACACTATAACCGCGTCGCCCGTGTCCTGCACTGGACGGTCGGGTCGCTGATCCTCGTCAACCTGGTGCTGGGCATCGTCCATGACTGGGTGCCGAAAGGCTATCCGGTGATGGACATCCATAAGTCGATCGGCCTGCTGGTGCTCTTGCTGAGCCTGTTCAGGCTGTTGTGGCGGATCACCCACCCGGCCCCGCCGCTGCCGGCGCACCTCAGCAATGCCCAGGCGGTCGCGGCGCACGGCCTGCACTGGATCTTCTACGCGCTGATGATCATCATGCCGATGACCGGCTGGATCTTCAGCTCGGCCGGGCCGTGGCCGCTGACCTTCTTCTGGCTGTTCGAGGTGCCGAAGTTCGCCGTTGAGAAGGGCGCGCCGCTGGCGATCGGCACGCACAATGCGCATGTCGTGTTCGGCTATGCCTGGGTGGTGCTGCTGATCGGCCATATCGGCGCCGCGCTGCGCCATCATTTCATCCTGAAGGACGGCATATTGACGCGGATGTGGCGGGCCGCGCCGGAGGGGTGACCCGACCGCTCCAGCGGCTTGCGGCCCCGCTGATGCGGCTTTACCCAGCGGCATGAGCGTCTCCAGGTCCGTCCTCTATTTTGGCTATCTTGGCGATGAGCAGACCGATGCCGGCACCGTCCGGCAGCGGCTGGCGTTCATGGACCGGCAGCTCCAATGGCTCGCGGACCTCATCGGCATGGCCGCACATCCCGTCGAGGTGGTGGTGCCCTATGTCGCGCCGCGAGGCTGGGACGCCGAGGTGCAGGCCGCTATAGCGCGCCATGGCTTCCGGATCGATCCCGCCTCGATCGCAGCCGATCGCCGCAACCGGTTCGAATATCCCGGCTTCCGCGCGATGAAGACGCTCGCCGAGCGATCGGCCCCCGACGACCTGATCTATTATTGCCACAGCAAGGGCATCATCCAGCTCGCCGACAGCAAGATGGGCCTGTTCCGATTGCACAGCCATGTCGGCCTGACCGCCGACCTCGATGCGCTGACCGCCGATCCCGGCCTCACCCGGGCCGGCCTGTTCCCCGCCCGTTTCGGCTGGTGCTGGTATAATTTCTTCTGGATCAAGGCCGGCTATATGGCGGGCCTGACGGTGGAGGAATCCGACGACCGCTACCAGTTCGAGGCGCTGATCGGCGGCGACCGGCGCGACAAGGAGGGATATCGCGGCGTGCTGCCGCTTATCGACCGGCTGCCGTTCGAAGATACGGGCATCGCCCCCCAGCCCTGGTATGGCCCCGAGGAGACGGCCTCGCCGGCGCTGGACGCCACCCATGCGCGCTATGCCGGGATGGCCCGCCCGCCGATGCTGTAGGAGCGGGTCGCGGCCCCCGCTTCGACCTGGAAATCGGCGCCGTGCCCCGCCCCTCATCGTCATTCCCGCGAACGCGGGAATCCATGGACGGCGGAACGATCAGGTCCAAATGCTCCGTTTCCATGGATCCCCGCTTTCGCGAGGATGACGGGAGGAAGCGGGAGGCAACCCCTCCGGCTTGGCTGGCAGGAGACGAGGTCGCCGCAGGAGACGCCCGAGACCCCGGCCTCCGCGGGGAAACGATATGGGGCGGAGACTCGACAAGCCGCGGCCGATCGCTTAAGGGCCCGGCCCACATGTCCCGACTCTGCTCAGGCAGCGCCGGGATTGTACCGTCCGAGACAGCAGGTGCCGGGAGTTGTTGGAACCGTGATTCACGCCGCAGGCCATTCGGCCTGAAGCGATCAAGGTTCAGGCCCGGCTTAATGTCCTGCCTAGACGGGGAAAAGTTTACCGGCCCTGCCCTTTTGGGTTTTGGCCGGGTCTGCCGAAGCCTCCATGGCCCGGCCAGGCGACCGACCCCTCGGACGGGTCATGGGACGGCGTATCTGTCCTGTGATCCAAAGCCCCTGCGGATGTGCTGCAGGGGTGGTTCTAAGGAGTAAGGCATGGATCGAGCTCAAAAAGCCGAGCTGGTCGCCGAGCTGCAGAGCACCTTCAAGGGCACGAGCGTGGTGATCGTCACCCGCAATCTCGGCCTGACCGTCGCGCAGTCCACTGCGCTGCGTCTGAAGATGCGCGAAGCTGGTGCCAGCTACAAGGTATCGAAGAACAAGCTCGCCCGCATTGCCGTCGAGGGCACGGCCTACACAGCGATCAACGATCTGCTGGTGGGCCCGACCGCGCTCAGCACCTCCGTCGATCCCGTCGCCCCCGCAAAGGTGATCGTGGATTTCGCGAAGACCAACGACAAGTTGGAAATCGTCGGCGGCGCAATGGGCGATACGGTTCTCGACGTGGCTGGCGTGAAGGCGCTGGCCGAGCTGCCGTCGCTCGACGAACTGCGCGCGAAGATCGTGGGCCTCGTACAGGCGCCCGCGACCAAGATCGTCCAGATCGTCCAGGCACCCGCAGGCCAGCTGGCCCGCGTGTTCGCAGCTTATGCGGCGAAAGAAGACGCCTGATTTTCGATATCGTTTCGACTGACACAAATTGGGCCCGAGCGGCCCTGATGGAGACTTAAAATGGCTGACCTTCAGAAGATTGTTGACGACCTTTCGGCTCTGACCGTTCTCGAAGCCGCGGAGCTCTCGAAGCTCCTCGAAGAGAAGTGGGGCGTTTCGGCCGCTGCTGCGGTTGCAGCCGCACCTGCCGGCGCCGGCGCCGCTGCTCCGGTTGCCGAAGAGAAGACCGAATTCGACGTCATCCTGACCGGCGACGGCGGCAAGAAGATCAACGTGATCAAGGAAGTCCGCGCGATCACCGGCCTCGGCCTGACCGAAGCCAAGACTCTCGTCGAGTCGGCTCCGAAGGCCATCAAGGAAGGCGTCAACAAGGACGAGGCCGAGAAGGTCAAGAAGCAGCTCGAGGAAGCCGGCGCGACCGTCGAACTCAAGTAAGCTTCTTTCCGCCCGATCGGGCGGGACGAACTTCGACGAAGGGCGGCTCCGCAAGGGGCCGCCCTTTTTCTTTGGGATCGACTATGACGGCCAGGTTGCGCCGTCCGGGGTGAACGCAGATGCCGTGATCGGGAGCCCTGCTATCGACATCATCAGGCCAGCGGCCGTGCGCGCTGCAGCTTGGGGTCGACACGACATCGATGCAGCCGGCCGAGGATCCGTGGCCGCTTCGAGCGCGCTCACGCCTGCTTCAAGGATCCAGGTTCAACCATGACGCCGGACGAACTCGCTGGTCGCCACGCGCTCGGTCACCAGGCTATTGACCGTCGCGTCTTCGTCGGGAACCCCCAACGCCATACCGGAGACGATCACATGATCGTCCGGGACCGGCAGTACCTGGCGGACTGCCGCGCCATATTCCGCCCAAGCCTGTTGCGGGCAGGTCGCGAGGCCGAAGGCGGGCGCCAGCGTCATGACATTGGTCATGAAGTTGCCGATGTCGATCCACGCGCCATAGCCCCAATCGCGCTCCATCGTGAAGAACAGCCCCACCGGTGCGCCGAAGAAGTCGAAGTTGCGCAGCAGCGCCTCTTGCCGCCCGGCATGGTCGTCGCGTCCCACGCCGTAGATGGCAAAAAGGTCGAAGCCGACCTTGCGCCGGCGTGCGCGATAGGGATCACGAATCTCCGTCGGGAAATAATCATATTCGTCGCTGCGCTCGCCCGCACGGACCGCGTCGGCCACCACGCGGCACATGCGGGCGCGGGCGTCGCCCGTGACGACGTGGACCAGCCAGGGCTGCATATTCTGTCCCGAAGGCGCGCGCGATGCGGCCGCGAGGATCTGGTCCACCACCACGTCCGGCACCGGCTCGGGCAGGAAGCGGCGGATGGATCTGCGGCCCACGACCGCGTCGAAGGCCGAGATAGCGGGATCGGGTTCTATGCTGATCGTCATGATGCGGCGGAGGACTGCTGGGCGATCTCCTGCTGGCGAAGCACGAAGCGCTGCAACTTGCCGCTGGGCGTCTTGGGCAGATCGGTGACGAAGGCGAACTCGCGCGGATAGGCGTGCGCGGACAGGCGAGACCGGACGAGGAGGCGCAGTTCCTCGGCCAGCGCAGGACCCGCCTCATATCCCGGCTTGAGCACTACGAAAGCCTTCACGATCTCGGTTCGCTCCGGATCAGGTTTTCCAATCACCGCCGATTCAACCACCCCCGGATGTTCGAGCAGCGCGCTCTCGACATCGAAGGGACCGACGCGATAGCCCGAGGTGGTGATGATGTCGTCCGAACGGCCGACGAACGATATGCTGCCGTCGTCATTCAGCTCCGCCATGTCTCCGCTTCGGAAATAGGCGTCGGTCAGCGCCGGCGTATCGCGCCCTATATAACCGGTGAACCACATCAGCGGCGATTGCGCCCGATCCACGGCCAATTCGCCAGGTTCGCCCACGCCCAGTTCGCGGTTATCGGGTGAGAGTATGACGACGCGGTGACCGGGCACCGCATAGCCGGCCGATCCGATCCGCACCGGATGCGAAAGGCCATGATGGTTGCACAGCACCATGCCGAGTTCCGTTTGCCCGTAATGGTCGTGGATTTTGGCATCAAGGTGCTCCTCGAACCAGCGGATCACCTCAGGGTTCAGCGGCTCGCCGGCGCTGCTGACCGCGCGTAGCTGGCCTTTGACGCGCGCCGCCTTCTCCGGTCCCGCGGCCAGAAGCTGGCGATAGGCGGTCGGCGATCCCGCAAGATTGGTGATCCCGTATTCGATGATCGTGTCGTAGGTGGAATCGACACTGAAGCCGCCTTCGTGGAAGACCGTTGCCATGCCCATCGCGAGCGGTCCAACGACGGCATAATAGAGGCCATAGGCCCAGCCGGGATCAGCAAGGTTCCAGAACCGGTCGTCAGCGCGCAGATCGACTGCGTACCGCATGTAGCCAACGAAGGCGGCGATCGCACGCAGTGGGATGAACAGCGGCTTGGGCAGCCCCGTGGTGCCCGAGGTGAACATCATAAGGAACGGGTCGGACAGACCCAGCGGTACCGGCGCCACATCGCCCGACCGTTCTTTGACAGCGGACCAGAAGTCCCGGTCCATGCTGCCGGCCGCCGCCCCGACAGTGACGATCGAGGCGCGGGTGTCGACTTCCGTCAACTTGGGCCGGTTGGCCGCATCGGCCACGACGACGCGCGTGTCGGCAAGCTTGAGCCGGTGCTCGATCGCCTTCGGGCCAAAGGCGGTGAAAAGCGGCTGATACACCGCGCCGATCCGCCATGCCGCCAATATGGTGATAAGCAGTTCGGCAGTGCGCGGCAGCAGACCCGCCACGCGATCGCCCTTCGTCACGCCGAGGTCCCGCAGCACAGCGGCAAAACGGGACGACTCCCGGTCGAGCTCGGCGAAGGTCCAGTCGCGCGTGGTGCCGTCCGGCGCGCGATGACGCAGCCCCACCCGACCCGGATCGGCGGCACCCCGCGTGCAGCAGATCTCGGCGGCATTGACATGCCCGTCGTCATCCATCGTCAGGAACGACAGCGCCTCCGGCCCGCCGAAGCGTGACATAATTTCAAAATACGAAGGGTCCGCCATCGCTCCGGATGATGCCGACATATCCTCTCCCTCACTGTGGCGACTGGCATGAGCCTACATTTCTCGCGTATCTGGCTCTTCGGGTCAGGACTATCCTTCCGGTGGGACAGACGCCAATCCGAAATACAGGTTGATTAAGAAGAATTTCGACATTATTTGTCCTGCAGTTGCGAGGATAGCGGTGCGCGTCGATCCCAGGCTCATGATCGAATTTGCGGCTATCGCGCGGGAACGATCCTTTGTCCGCGCGGCGCAGCAACTGCGTGTAGCGCAACCCTGGTTATCGGCACGTCTCAGCAAGCTGGAGAGCATAGTTGGCTTTCGCCTGCTTGAGCGCACGACCCGCAGCGTCTCTCTGACCGAGCGTGGCGCGGCCTTTCTACCCGTGGCGGAGGAGATGGCTCGCTTGTCTCAAGCCGCGGACCGGCTATCGCTCGAGCTAGGTCGCCGCGAGCGACGCGTGCTGCGCATCGGGGCAGCGCCGAGTACCAAAGTCATCCGGCACCGGCACGAATTGTTGAATGATTTCGCTCTTGCGCACAGCGACATCAGCCTTGAACTCGAAAGTGCCTGGTCGCTCCCTCTGCTGGCCAAACTCGAAGCAGGGGAGATCGACTTGTCCTTCATGATGGGCGAGGTCGATACAGCACGGTTCGAGCGCATCATTCTGGCGCATTACGGCCTGGCAGTGACGGTCGACCGATCGCATCAATGGGCGCGCCGCACGCTGGTCGAGGCCGAGGACCTGGCCGGCCGGAGCGTGCAGGTGTTTACCCGCAGCCTCAATCCCGGATTGTGGGACATGCTCTATGCGCCACTGATAGAGGCGGGAAGCCGGTTCGTCGAAATGCCGGAGTTCGCCGAAGGTGCGCCCGTCCGGATGCGTTCAGCGGAAGACGTCGCGGCATTCTTCGACTTCGGACGCGACGACCCTGGCGGAGTGGATGTCGTGCGCATTCCGGTGCGATCCCAGGTCGCAGTGCCCTTCCAATTGTTGCGAAGCATCGATCATGCAGCTGACGGCGATCGTGATTTCTGGGACATGGCGCTACATCGTAGTGCACGATCATAGTGCGTGCGACGAGTCATCGAATGCCGGCTGATCGGCCGAGTGCCTTCAGCTGCTAGGCCGTGGCGTACGGTCCTTGTTGCGCTTGTCGGCGACGTAGGTCTGGCCGTTTTCGCCCCTGATGATCTCGAACAGCCCCGTCGCTTCGAACAAAGCCGGGAAATTCCTGACGCCATAGTTGCGCGGATCGATTGGTGCCTGGCGCTTGGCGGCGCTGCCGGCGGTGGACAGCAAGGCCCAGCCGTCGTCGCGTTCCGCCGCCTCGACGCCGCCGCGAAGAGCGATAACCAGCGCCGCGTCCTGCGCGAGCGATTGCTTCCGGTCAGTGACGGGCTCGGGCCTGGCCTCTTTGGTGAGGTCGGCCTTGGGCGCCCCATTGCGCGCAGGACGCCGGGGGCCGGCGGACGGCGCCGGCACCTCCGCATCGGCGAGACTGTCGAGGTAGAGGAAGGTGGTGCAGGCGTTCACGAACGGCTCGGGGGTTTTCCGCTCGCCGAAGCCGTAGACGTCGTGGCCGTTCGCCTTGAGCTGCATCACCAGCGGCGTGAAGTCCGCATCGCTTGACGCGATGCAGAAGGCATCGAGTTTCTGCGTGTACAGCAGCTCCATCGCATCGATGACGAGGGCGATATCGGTGGCGTTCTTACCGGTCGAGTAGCTGAACTGCTGGATCGGCCGAATGGCAAAGGCGTGGAGCTTGTCCTTCCAGCCTTTCAGCCCCGCGCTCGCCCAGTCGCCATAAGCCCGGCGGATATTGGCGGTGCCATATCTCGACAGCTCCGCAAGGATCGTGGCGATCTTCGCATGCGACACATTGTCCGCATCTATCAACAGAGCGATGCGGCGATTGGGCGTCGGATTCGAGGGCTGGTCAGGATTCATCCCAGACTTTTGGGATCTTCCGCTCGTGGGTGCAACCGTTACGGCATGCCTGCGCCGGATTGTCGGCGTTTAGCCTCCGTCACACGTCCAGTATAGTGACGCCCTTTGCAGCGTTCGCGCGGTAATGTGCGAGCCTCGTTTCCAGAGATCCCATGTGCAACTCCAGCTTGTGGCCGTCGGGATCGAGGAAATAGGTTGAATCACCCTCGCTCCGATTATCCTTCCACAGCGTACATGTGTTGATGAGCCGTTCGCTGAGCGCAGCATAGTCGCTCGCTCCCACGGTGAAGGCGATATGCGTGTAATCGCGGCGCGGCGTCGGGGAAGCTCGCTCATCCTGCGACAGGCAGAGCCATAGAGACCCGGCTTCGAGATAAGCACCGTCCGCCCAGACGGCGCGGACCGAACAGCCCAGAATATCCCGATAGAAGTCGAGGGAACGCTGCACGTCGGTTACCGCCAGGGTGATGTGGCTCAGCCCGTTGATTGCCATTGTCATCCCGCCTCACTTCCCCGCGGTCATCACCGTCATCTTCTTGCCCGCGCCGCCGCTTTGCAGCGTGTCCGGGGTGACCACCACCGTCGTTCCCGGCGTCACCACGCCGGCCATCGCCTTCTGGATATCGCCGGGGACGGTCAGGCGGGCGCGTTCGTCGGGGGTTACCTCGACCGGGCCGGCCAGCGTCTCGCCCGGCATCGGCAGCTTCATCCACCTGTATTTGTCGCCGTCGATCGCGCCGAGCGTGTAGGCGGTGGTGCCGGTCACCTCGCCCTTGATCTTCACCGGTGCCGAGCCGATCGGGGTGCCGTTGCGCAGCACCAGCATGCGGCTGTCGGCCGAGCTGATGATGATCGACACCGGGCCGGTCGGCGCGCGCTCGGGCTGCCACAGCATGCCGCCGAACAGGTCTTCCGCGGCGCGGGCCGGATCGGCGGCGAGCACGCTCGGCGTCGGCGCGAAGCGCGGCACCTCGGCGCCGGCGGTGATGATCACGGTCAGGCCCAGCCTGGTGACGCCGTAGAGCAGCTTCGCGAACGCCAGCGGCAGGCGCACGCAGCCATGCGAGGCGGGGTAGCCCGGCAGGTTGCCGGCGTGCATGGCGATGCCGTCCCAGGTCAGCCGCTGCATATAGGGCATCGGCGCGCTGTTATAGAGGTTCGACTTATGGTCGACATTCTTCTGGAGCAGGGTGAACACGCCGGTCGGCGTCTCATGCCCCTTCTTTCCGGTCGACACCGTCGAGATGCCGATCGGGACGCCGTTGCGGTAGGCGTAGGCGCGCTGCTGGGCGATGCTGACCACGATCACCACCGGCCCGGCCGGTGCGACATCGGGCGCCCAGATGAAGTCGCCCGGCTTCATCGCAGCGACCGCCTGGCCGACCGTGGCGTCCTGGAGCGACGGGGCGGCGAGCGCAGGGGCGGCGAACGACAGGGCCAGAGCTGTCAGAAGCGTTCGGATCATCTCATCCCTTCTCGTGCTTGCCGTCTCGATCGAGCAAAGAAGAAGCGGGATCCCGGGTCAAGCCCGAGATGACGATATGGGGCCACCGCCCTCTCCCACGTCCTCCCGGGCTTGACCCGGGATCCCGCTCCCCTTGCCATTCCCGCGACAGGGCCGGTCAGGAAGCCGTCGATCCCCCTTCCCAAAACCTACGCACCCGCCTATATAGCCGCTACCAAATACATCGGCAGATGCTCGGCGCGTGAGCGCGGGTGCCGCCCTTGACCCTCCGGGACACGGCCCGCCTTGCGAACGGGCCGCGACGAATTGGAGAAGGTTTTCAGGGGTTTTCCAAACGCTGGCAGTGCGGTTCCCAACAGCCCGGGACCCGCACTTTTTGTCGTGAGGCGCACGCGCGACTCGGACATGAATCGGGCCGAATTCCGCTGCGATGCGGACGAAATTTTGACGCGAGGGAAATTACGCAATGGCCACCCAGGCAGTTCCGGCGACCGCCAAGAAGCGCATCCGCAAGGTCTTCGGCAACATCCACGAAGTCGTGCAGATGCCGAACCTCATCGAGGTTCAGCGTGAATCCTACGAGCAGTTCCTGCGCTCGCGCCCGGCCGACAACTATGTGTCGGGCCTGGAGAAGACGCTGCGCTCGGTATTCCCGATCCGCGACTTCGCCGGCACCGCCGAGCTCGATTTCGTCCAGTATGAGCTGGAAGACCCGAAATACGACACCGAGGAATGCCGCCAGCGCGGCATGACCTATGCCGCGCCGATGCGCGTCACGCTGCGCCTCATCGTGTTCGAAGTCGATCCGGATACGGACACCCGTTCGGTCCTCGATATCAAGGAGCAGGACGTCTACATGGGCGACATGCCGCTCATGACCCAGAACGGCACCTTCCTGATCAACGGCACCGAGCGCGTCATCGTCTCGCAGATGCACCGCTCGCCGGGCGTGCTGTTCGACCATGATCGCGGCAAGACCCATGCGTCGGGCAAATATCTGTTCGCCGCGCGCGTCATTCCGTATCGCGGTTCGTGGCTCGACTTCGAGTTCGACGCCAAGGACATCGTCAACGTCCGCATCGACCGTAAGCGCAAGCTGCCGGTGACGTCGCTGCTCTATGCCCTCGGCCTCAACGGCGAGGACATCCTCAATCATTTCTACAAGACGCAGACCTATGTCCGCGGCGACGGCGGCTGGAAGGTTCCGTTCGTCTCCGAGAATTGGCGCGGCCAGAAGCCGGCGTTCGACGTCGTTAATGGCGAAACCGGCGAAGTCGTCTTTCCGGCAGGCTCCAAGATCAGCCCGCGCGCCGCGAACAAGGCGGGCAAGGACGGTCTTCAGACCCTGCTCATCCCGACCGACCAGATCTTCGGCCGCTATTCCGCGTTCGACCTGATCGACGAGAGCACCGGCCGCATCTACATCGAGGCGGGCGATGAGGTTTCTCCCGAGAATCTGGAAATGCTCGACAAGGCGGGCATCGATCATATCGAGCTGCTCGACATCGATCATATCTCGACCGGTCCGTGGATCCGCAACACGCTGAAGGCCGACAAGGTCGAGGAGCGCGACCATGCGCTCAGCGAGATCTATCGCGTCATGCGCCCCGGCGAGCCGCCGACCAAGGAAACCGCCGAGGCGCTGTTCGCCGGCCTGTTCTTCGATCCCGAGCGCTACGACCTGTCGGCCGTGGGCCGCGTCAAGCTGAACATGCGCCTGGAGCTCGACGCCGAGGACACGATCACGACGCTGCGCGCGGAGGATATCCTCGCAGTGGTCAAGACCCTCGTCGACCTGAAGGACGGCAAGGGCGAGATCGACGACATCGACAATCTTGGCAACCGCCGCGTCCGTTCGGTGGGCGAGCTGCTGGAAAACCAGTATCGCGTCGGCCTGCTGCGCATGGAGCGCGCCGTCAAGGAGCGCATGTCGTCGGTCGACGTGTCGACCGCGATGCCCAACGACCTGATCAACGCGAAGCCCGCGGTCGCCGCGGTGCGCGAGTTCTTCGGTTCATCGCAGCTGTCGCAGTTCATGGATCAGACCAACCCGCTCTCCGAAGTGACGCACAAGCGTCGCGTCTCGGCGCTCGGGCCGGGCGGCCTCACCCGCGAGCGCGCGGGCTTCGAGGTCCGCGACGTCCATCCGACCCATTATGGCCGCATCTGCCCGATCGAGACGCCGGAAGGCCCGAACATCGGCCTGATCAACTCGCTCGCCAGCTTCAGCCGGGTGAACAAATACGGCTTCATCGAGACGCCCTACCGCAAGGTCATCGACCATAAGGTGACCAACGAGGTCGTCTATCTGTCGGCGATGGAAGAGGCCAAGCACACGATCGCGCAGGCCAATGCCGAGCTCGATGCGGAAGGCCATTTCGTCGAGGACCTGATCTCGTCGCGCGAAGCGGGCGAGTTCCTGATCGCGCCGCGCGAGCACATCACCCTGATGGACGTGAGCCCCAAGCAGCTCGTGTCGGTCGCGGCGTCGCTCATCCCGTTCCTGGAAAACGATGACGCCAACCGCGCGCTGATGGGATCGAACATGCAGCGCCAGGCGGTGCCGCTGGTTCGCGCCGAGGCGCCGTTCGTCGGCACCGGCATGGAAGAGACCGTCGCCCGTGACTCGGGCGCCGCGATCGCGGCGCGCCGTTCGGGCGTGATCGACCAGGTCGACGCCACCCGTATCGTCGTTCGCGCCTCGGGCGATGTCGATGCCGGCAAGTCGGGCGTGGACATCTACACGCTGATGAAGTTCCAGCGTTCGAACCAGTCGACCTGCATCAACCAGCGTCCGCTGGTGAAGGTCGGCGAGATCGTCAACGCCGGCGACATCATCGCCGACGGCCCGTCGACCGAGTTCGGCGAGCTGGCGCTGGGCCGCAACGTGCTCGTCGCGTTCATGCCCTGGAACGGCTACAACTATGAGGATTCGATCCTGATCTCCGAGCGGATCGTGAAGGACGACGTCTTCACCTCGATCCACATCGACGAGTTCGAGGTGATGGCCCGCGACACCAAGCTCGGGCCGGAAGATATCACCCGCGATATCCCGAACGTCGGCGAGGAAGCGCTGCGCAACCTCGACGAGGCGGGCATCGTCTATATCGGCGCCGAAGTGGAGCCGGGCGACATCCTGTGCGGCAAGATCACGCCGAAGGGCGAGAGCCCGATGACGCCGGAGGAAAAGCTCCTCCGCGCCATCTTCGGCGAGAAGGCGTCGGACGTTCGTGACACCTCGCTGCGCCTGCCGCCGGGCGTCTCGGGCACCATCGTCGACGTGCGCGTGTTCAATCGCCACGGCATCGACAAGGACGAGCGCGCGATGGCGATCGAGCGCGAGGAGATCGACCGCCTGACCAAGGACCGCGAGGACGAACGTGCGATCCTCAACCGCGCCAACTACGCCCGGCTTCGCGAGATGCTGCTCGGCCAGGTGGCAACCGCGGCCCCCAAGGGCATCAAGAAGGGCTCGGAGATCACCGACGCGCTGCTCGACGAGGTCGAGAAGCGCGAATGGTGGAAGTTTGCGGTTGCAGACGATGCGCGTCAGGCGGATCTCGAAGCGGTCAAGGCCCAGTATGACGAAGCCGTCGGTCTGATCGTCAAGAAGTTCGAGGACCGCGTCGAGAAGCTTCAGCGCGGCGACGAGCTGCCCCCGGGCGTGCTCAAGATGGTCAAGGTGTTCGTCGCTGTGAAGCGCAAGCTGCAGCCGGGCGACAAGATGGCCGGCCGCCACGGCAACAAGGGTGTGATCAGCCGCATCCTGCCGCAGGAGGACATGCCGTTCCTCGCCGACGGTACCCCCGTCGACATCGTGCTCAACCCGCTCGGCGTGCCGAGCCGGATGAACGTCGGCCAGATCTTCGAAACCCATCTCGGCTGGGCCGCGCGCGGCCTGGGCAAGCAGGTGACCGAGGCGCTGGAGGGCTGGCGCGAAGCCAATCCGGACGTGACCAGTGGTCAGGCGCCGGCGGCAGTCGTCGATCGCCTGAAGGTTATCTATGGCGAGCAATATCATGCCGAAATCGAGGCGCGCAGCTTCGATCAGATCGTCGAGATGGCGGCCGTGCTGAAGAACGGCGTGCCGATGGCGACGCCGGTGTTCGACGGCGCGCGCGAAGCCGATGTCGCGGAGATGCTGCGCAGGGCCGGGCTCGACGAGAGCGGCCAGGTGGAGCTGTTCGACGGGCGCACCGGCGACATGTTCGACCGCAAGGTGACCGTGGGCTACATCTACATGCTCAAGCTTCACCATCTGGTCGACGACAAGATCCACGCACGCTCGATCGGGCCGTACAGCCTCGTCACCCAGCAGCCACTGGGCGGCAAGGCACAGTTCGGCGGCCAGCGCTTCGGCGAAATGGAGGTCTGGGCGCTCCAGGCCTACGGCGCCGCCTACACGCTGCAGGAGATGCTGACGGTGAAGTCGGACGACGTGGTCGGCCGCACCAAGGTCTATGAGGCGATCGTCAAGGGCGACGACACCTTCGAGGCCGGCATTCCGGAGAGCTTCAACGTGCTCGTCAAGGAAATGCGGTCGCTTGGCCTCAACGTCGAACTGTCGTCGATCGTCGACACGCCCGACGACGGCCTGGCCGAGGCCGCGGAGTAAGCAGAACAGAGCCCTCTCCCGCATGCGGGAGAGGGTTGGGGTGAGGGCACGCTGCCCCACGCGAGAGCGCCGGATGGTCGGCGTGCCCTCACCCTCCCAGCCCAAACGGGCTGGGCCCCTCCCTCTCCCCTGAAGGGAGAGGGGCAAGAGATTTCAAGGAAGGGTTCGAACCCATGAACGAACTGACCAATTTCGCCAATCCGATCGCGAAGCCAGAGACCTTCGACCAGATCCAGATCGGTATCGCCAGCCCGGAGCGGATCCGCAGCTGGTCCTTCGGCGAGATCAAGAAGCCGGAGACGATCAACTACCGCACGTTCAAGCCCGAGCGTGACGGCCTGTTCTGCGCGCGCATCTTCGGTCCGATCAAGGATTACGAGTGCCTGTGCGGCAAGTACAAGCGCATGAAGTACAAGGGCATCGTCTGCGAGAAGTGCGGCGTCGAGGTTACCGTCTCGAAGGTCCGCCGCGAGCGGATGGGCCATATCGAGCTCGCCGCCCCGGTCGCGCACATCTGGTTCCTGAAGTCGCTGCCAAGCCGCATCGGCCTGCTGCTCGACATGCAGCTCAAGCAGCTCGAGCGCGTGCTCTACTTCGAAGCCTATATCGTCATCGAGCCCGGCCTGACCGCCCTCGAGAAGTTCCAGCTCCTCACCGAGGACGAGCTGCTCGCCGCGCAGGACGAATATGGCGAGGATGCCTTCTCCGCCGGCATCGGTGCCGAAGCGGTGCGCCGCATGCTCGAGGAACTCGATCTCGAGGGTGAGAAGGAAGAGCTGCTCAAGGAGCTTTCCGAAACCAAGTCCGAGCTCAAGCCCAAGAAGATCATCAAGCGGCTGAAGGTCGTCGAGAGCTTCCTGGAATCGGGCAACCGCCCGGAGTGGATGATCCTCGAGGTCGTCCCGGTCATTCCGCCGGATCTGCGCCCGCTGGTCCCGCTCGACGGCGGCCGCTTCGCGACCTCGGATCTCAACGATCTCTATCGCCGCGTGATCAACCGCAACAACCGCCTCAAGCGCCTCATGGAGCTGCGCGCGCCGGACATCATCGTCCGTAACGAAAAGCGCATGCTGCAGGAGTCGGTCGACGCGCTGTTCGACAACGGCCGCCGCGGCCGGACGATCACCGGCGCCAACAAGCGTCCGCTGAAGTCGCTGTCCGACATGCTCAAGGGCAAGCAGGGCCGCTTCCGCCAGAATCTGCTCGGCAAGCGCGTCGACTATTCGGGCCGTTCGGTGATCGTGACCGGTCCCGAGCTCAAGCTGCACCAGTGCGGCCTGCCGAAGAAGATGGCGCTCGAGCTGTTCAAGCCGTTCATCTACGCGCGCCTCGACGCCAAGGGTCTGTCGATGACCCTGAAGCAGGCCAAGAAGTGGGTCGAGAAGGAGCGCAAGGAAGTCTGGGACATCCTCGACGAGGTGATCCGCGAGCATCCGGTGCTGCTGAACCGCGCACCCACGCTTCACCGCCTGGGCATCCAGGCGTTCGAGCCGGTGCTGATCGAAGGCAAGGCGATCCAGCTTCACCCGCTGGTCTGCTCGGCCTTCAACGCCGACTTCGACGGCGACCAGATGGCCGTGCACGTCCCGCTGAGCCTCGAGGCCCAGCTGGAAGCGCGCGTCCTGATGATGTCGACCAACAACATCCTGTCGCCGGCCAATGGCAAGCCGATCATCGTGCCTTCGCAGGACATGGTGCTGGGCCTCTATTATCTGTCGATGATGAAGGAAAAGGAGCCCGGCGAGGGTTCACTGATTTCCGACATGCAGGAAGTCCACCAGGCGCTCGCCGCCAAGGCGGTGACGCTGCACACCAAGATCATCACTCGTGTGCCCCAGACCGACGAGGACGGCACCCAGTATATGAAGCGCGTCGAGACGACGCCGGGCCGCATGCTGCTCGGCGAGACGCTGCCGAAAAGCCACAAGGTGCCGTTCGAGACGGTCAACCGCCTGCTGACCAAGAAGGAGATCGGCGACGTCATCGACATCGTCTATCGCCACACCGGCCAGAAGGAGACGGTGCTGTTCGCCGACGCCATCATGGCGCTGGGCTTCCGCCACGCGTTCCAGGCCGGCATCTCGTTCGGCAAGGACGACATGGTGATCCCCGCCGCCAAGGAGCCGCTGGTCGAGGAAACCCGCGGCCTGGTGAAGGATTTCGAGCAGCAATATCAGGACGGCCTGATCACCCAGCAGGAAAAGTACAACAAGGTGATCGACGCCTGGTCGCGCTGCGGCGACCGCGTCGCCGACGCGATGATGAAGGGCATCTCGGCGATCAAGCACGACGAGAATGGCCGCGAGCTGCCGATCAACGCGATCTACATGATGGCGCATTCGGGTGCCCGTGGTTCGGCCGCGCAGATCAAGCAGCTCGCCGGTATGCGTGGCCTGATGGCCAAGCCGTCGGGTGAGATCATCGAGACGCCGATCATCTCGAACTTCAAGGAAGGTCTGACCGTCCTTGAGTATTTCAACTCGACCCACGGCGCCCGCAAGGGTCTGGCCGACACCGCGCTCAAGACGGCGAACTCGGGCTATCTGACCCGCCGTCTGGTCGATGTGTCGCAGGATTGCGTCGTCGTCGAGGTGGATTGCGGCACCGACCGCGCGCTCGACATGAAGGCGATCGTTCAGGGGGGCGCCACCATCGCGTCGCTCGGCGAGCGCATCCTGGGCCGTACCTCGGCCGAGGACATCGTCGACAGCAAGACCAACGAGGTGCTGATCCCCGAGGGCACGCTGCTCGACGAGGCGATGGTCGCCGCGATCGAGGCGATCGGGGTCCAGGGCGTCAAGATCCGCTCGCCGCTGGTGTGCGAATCGAAGAATGGCGTGTGCGGGGCCTGCTACGGGCGTGACCTCGCCCGCGGCACCCCCGTCAACATCGGCGAAGCGGTGGGCGTCATCGCGGCGCAGTCGATCGGCGAGCCGGGTACCCAGCTGACGATGCGGACCTTCCACATCGGCGGCGCGGCCCAGATCAACGAGCAGTCGAACCTCGAATCGATCGCCGACGGCAAGATCGAATATCGCGACCTGCGCACGATCACCGATCCGCGTGGCCGTCACGTCTCGCTCAGCCGCAGCGGCGAGGTCGCGATCATCGACATGGATGGCCGCGAGCGTTCGACCCACCGTCTGCCTTACGGCGCGCATCTGCTCGTCAGCGATGGCGCTGTCGTCAAGAAGGGCGATCGTCTCGCCGAGTGGGATCCCTTCACCATGCCGGTCATCACCGAGACCGGCGGCACGGTGAAGTATCAGGACCTGATCGACAACCAGACGCTCACCGAACAGACCGACGAAGCGACCGGCATCAGCCAGAAGGTCGTGATCGAATATCGCGCCACCAGCCGGAAGGAGGATCTCCGTCCGCGCCTGACCCTGCTAGACGACAGCTCGGGCGAAACCGCGCGCTACATGCTGGCGCCGGGCGCGATGCTCTCGGTCGAGGATGGACAGACGGTGAAGGCTGGCGAGGTTCTCGCCCGCGTCAGCCGCGAGTCGGCCAAGACCCGCGACATCACCGGTGGTCTGCCGCGGGTCGCCGAGCTGTTCGAGGCGCGCAAGCCCAAGGAGAACGCGATCATCGCGAAGGTTTCGGGCCGCGTCGAGTTCGGCAAGGACTACAAGGCCAAGCGCAAGATCATCATCCGTCCGGAAGATGGCAGCGACGCGGTCGA
Source organism: Rhizorhabdus argentea (assembly GCF_037861105.1). NCBI lineage: Bacteria > Pseudomonadati > Pseudomonadota > Alphaproteobacteria > Sphingomonadales > Rhizorhabdaceae > Rhizorhabdus > Rhizorhabdus argentea. The sequence goes on along the minus strand of NZ_JBANFK010000011.1, from coordinate 91,007 downwards.
GTATCTGGTGCCGAAGTCAAAGGTGATCGACGTGCAGGAAGGCGATTACGTCAAGCGCGGCGACAACCTGATCGGCGGCTCGCCCGATCCGCATGATATTCTCGAGGTGCTCGGCATCGAGCCGCTCGCCGAATATCTCGTCTCGGAGATCCAGGAGGTCTATCGTCTCCAGGGCGTGAAGATCAACGACAAGCACATCGAGACGATCGTTCGCCAGATGTTGCAGAAGGTCGAGATCACCCATGGCGGCGACACGACCCTGCTCCCTGGCGAGCAGGTCGACCGCGAGGAAATGGACGAGATCAACGCCAAGGCGGAAGTCGAAGGCCGCGAGCTCGCCCAGGGCAAGCCGATCCTGCTCGGCATCACCAAGGCCTCGCTGCAGACCCGTTCGTTCATCTCGGCCGCCTCCTTCCAGGAGACGACCCGGGTGCTCACCGACGCGTCGGTGCAGGGCAAGGTCGACACGCTCAACGGCCTCAAGGAGAATGTCATCGTCGGCCGGCTGATCCCGGCGGGCACTGGCGCCGGCATGAGCCGTCTGCGCGTCACGGCCACCAGCCGCGATGCAGCGCTGCGCGCCGCGCAGCGCAACTGGCAGGAATCGCTCATCGCACCGCAGAGCGCGGCCGAGGAGCATGCCGCCGAGCTGCGCCAGCCGGTCGAAGCCGATGTCGGCGACGATGTGCTCGGCGCAGTGGTGGGCGAAAGCCACGGCACCGATGCGGACGCCGGGGACTACCTGACCGAGGAGTGATCCTCGGCCGTTTTCGGCCAGCGTTGAAAAAGAAAACCCCGCCGGTGCGAGCCGGCGGGGTTTTTCGTTGGGGCGGACTCGGGACGACCCAGAGGCCGTCCATCGTCATCCCGGCCTTGAGCCAATATCCCAGCAGAACACGAAGAAGCGGGATGCAGGGTCAAGCCCGGCATGACGACGTAACGAAGGCGGCTGAAACCATTGCCGGCCTTTGGATCAACTGTCATTCTCGCCCAATGAGTAACTTCCAGTCGGGCCATCACGGCATCCGAGCCCTTCTCCACAGCAACGTCCGTTGGATAAAATCGGTGGGCAGCCCGCGATGGATCGCGACCTATTTCGGCGATCGATTCGAGCTGTCGATGAACGACTTTCCCGATGAGCGTCTCTACACGCTCAGATGGCGCGGTGAACAATTGGACTTGGATGATGCGCCGCCTTTGTGGACCATTCCACGAGATTAGACCGGACGATATCAACCGCAGATGCTGCGCGGCAATCGAACGGGAACGATTCAGAGGGCACCCTACCGTCATGCCGGGCTTGACCCGGCATCCCACTTCTCCGCATCCTGCTATGATGGATCGCGAAAGGCGCGGCAGATGGGTCTACATCATGGCGGATCGCTATCGCGGGACGATGTATGTCGGCGTAACGTCCGACCTCGCAGCGCGCGTGCATCAGCATAAATCAGGCGAGGGGTCCGACTTCTGCGCGCGTTATGGCCTCGCACGGCTTGTTTGGGCGGAGCAGGGCGGCGATATGCTCGAATGTATCGCCCATGAGAAACGGCTGAAGCGTTGGCGGCGCGACTGGAAGTTCGCGCTTGTTGAGCGCGGCAATCCCGAATGGCGCGACCTGTATGAGCAACTGCTCTGAGAAGAAGCGGGATCCCGGCTCAAGGCCGGGATGACTAAGTGGGGCGATACAGCTTGCTCAGTTGCCGACTTGGTCAGCCAAGCATCTCGGCGACGATCTGGCGCAACTCGCGGCGGGTCAGCACGGCGGAACGCGGTGCGGGGGGCCGGCGGTCGGCGAAAGGACGGGGATGGGAAGCAATAGTACGGTTCTTGATGGAACGGTTCTTGGGTGTCGAGTGCATGATATCCTTGGCACGCCTTCGATAGGCGCGCGACTATTATGGAAAGTCCGGCGACAGGCCGGAAGCTGGCGTCCCGGGCCGAACGCAGCGCATTCAGGCCCGGGACGGTCAGAGTTTAGCGCCGGAAGCCTCCGCGGCGCGGGCCGCCGGGCGCAGCGCCCGGGGTCCGTTCGCGGAAAATGATCCGGCCCTTGTCGAGATCGTAAGGCGTCATCTCGACCTGGACACGATCGCCGACCACCGAGCGGATACGGAAACGCCGCATCTTGCCCGCCGTATAAGCGATGATCCGATGTTCATTCTCGAGAGTGACGCCAAAGCGTCCGTCGGGAAGTATTTCATCGATCGTGCCGTCGAGGACCATGAGATCCTCTTTGGCCATGGCTTGGCTCAGACTGCCTGAAGGTTGCAGGCCGACTGCTTGCCGCGGCGATCGGTTTCCAGCTCATACTTGACGCGCTGGTCCTTTTGCAGGGTCGACATGCCGGCACGCTCGACGGCGGTGATGTGGACGAAGCTGTCGCCCGAGCCATCCTCTGCCTGAATGAAGCCATAGCCCTTGTCGGTATTGAAGAATTTGACGACGCCGGTCAGCATTTAGCGTCCTTTCACGAATCAATTTTCTCCCGACGACATGTCTGGGAGGCTAGGTGGCATGAAAAGGAGAAATCGGCTTTCAAGAAGCCTCAAAATCCGTCGCAGGCGACGTCAGCCCGTTCCGTCTAGCATTTCGGCCTCAAAAGTCAATCGAACTCGCCGGATGATCGCTTGGGCGGCCGGATATTCATGCGCGTGCGCAGCAATTAAATCGACGCGATCCAGCATTATTTCGGCGCCGCGTACAGCAAACGCAGAAAAGGACGGGACAATTTGCACCACATTGGCTATTGTGCCCCCGCTAATAACGGCAGGCACGATCGCGTCGTGCAGGAGCCCCCATGTCCCGAGCCCTCAATCTAGACGCCACCCTGGCGCACGTCACCGCCATGTGCACCAAGCATGACGCAACCATCAGCGTCATCGAACCGCTGCAATCCGGCGGTACCCGCGTGGTCCTGTTGAATGCGAACGATGCCGCGACGATCTCGCGTGCCTATGGCGCGAAAGTCATGACCGGTGTGGTCACGCGCATGCCGATCCGGCCACGGCACTGATCTCCCGTGGGCGAAATGACGGTTCGTCATTGCCGGCCCGCAGTGATATCATCGCGCCGCAGGGAATCGTAGGACGCTTGCCGTTCGCCAGATGCGCTCCTCGGCAAGAGGAGACTCCATGGTCATGACCCGCTGGACAACATCATCGGCAAAAGCCTCATGGGCGATCCGGCATCGCGGGTCGCGGCGATGAGCAGCGCCTTCTGGAGCTCCGACGCGCGCCTGCTGCGCGCGCAGGATTACGGCCGCGGCTGGCATGGCCCCAAGAGCGGTCCCGCAGAAGTAATGCGCGGATCGCTTGCCACGCTCGCGCGTCATGTCTCGGATCAGGATCCAGAGGATCTCTGGCGCTTCGCGATCGTGACTGCCGAAGATCACTACATCCGCAATGCCGAGCTGCGTGATCTGCTGCGACGCGAGGACCTGCCCACTCCATGACGGCCGCGGGCCTATCGCGGAGCCGCGCTCGAACCAGGCGCCTCACGCCGGTGGCCGCATACCGCGCCGCCAGCCGCAGCGCGCCTCCGCCCCGCCGCACGGCAAAGCTCACCGCCGCGGTCGAGACGATGATGCGCGGCACCGCGTTTCTCTATGCTCGTGCCGCGGCCCTCGAACAGGATGGAATATCGAGCGCAGCGCACCGCAATACAGTATTGGGTAATTCGCTGCGCGAGCTCGATCTGTTCCTGAATATATTGCTGGATGAGCTCGCGATATCCTCCGGGCTGTCGGGGCAGACGCTGCGCATCTTCACCCGGCGACGCAGCGCGACCGCCAAGCTGGCCGCCTATCCGGCGCTGTTTGGCCATCGCATCGACGACCGGACCCGGCTGTTGGTGCTCGCCGAGCGGCGCGGCGCGCTGCTGTCGAGCGCGATCAGGAGCGGCCGGCAATGCGACGCGAAGCTGCTCTCGGGACTGCCCGTCGCGGCGGCGCCCGCCTCGCTCGACCTGCAGAGCGTCACCATTTATTACGGGCGCCTGGCGACACGCATCATCCGCCATGTCGAACGCATCCGCACCGCGCGCTCATCGGGCCGGCGGCGGTTCAGCGCTGTCGTGAAGGCGGCACGCTAGAGCCTGTTCCCTCAGGTGGAACCGCTCATCCAGAGTAGCCATTGAGCCCTTCGACGCCGCCTGCGGCGTCGCTCAGGATAAACTGCGTCGAAGTGGCGTATCGAAGGACGTCCTTCGATACGGGTCTTCGCCAAGCTCAGCCCCTACTCAGGATGAGCGGGTAGCTATCCAGCCAAGCTGAAATCAACCCTAGCGTCCGAGCGGCCCGCTCAGCCCGCCTGGCGCAGGCTCGCGCCCGAATACGTGCCATCGTCGAGGGCAACGCCGCTCGACTTGCGCTTGCCCTTGGCGAGCGCGCGTTCGGCGCGCAGCAGGAGCTGCTCGAGATCCGCACCCCATTGGAGATCCACAGCATAGCCGAGGTTCGCGGTGATGATGATGTCCTCGCCGCCGACTGCATAGCTCTTGTCGAGCGTGCCGACGATCTGGTGCGCCAGCGCTTCCGCCTCCGCACTGGTGCCCATGTCGGGCTGGACGATCACGAAATCGTCGCCATGGAGACGAATGACGAGGTTGTCGCCACGCACCACCCGCCGCAGCCGTTGCGAAACCGCCTTCAGCAGCGCGTCGCCGGCCATATGGCCGTACATCTCGTTGACCGGCTCCAGACGGTTGATATCCACGCAGTGGACCGCGATCAGCTCCGATCCGTCGGAACGCGCGGTGAACTGCTCGAAGCGCTCGCGCAGGGCGAGCCGGTTCGGTAGCCCGGTCAGGTCGTCCTGGCGCGCGAGCGTCTCCATCAGCCGGCGCAGCGAGATTTGCGCGGCCGTTTCCCGGCAGCGCCGGACCATCGACATGATACCGCCCGCCAGGAACAATATGGTCAGGACGGCCGTCGCGCGGTCCGCTCCGCCGGGCACCAACAGGCTCACCAGGATCATCGGGACGATGGCGGCCAGGATCGCGGTTATGCTGATCCAGGGGCGCAGCGACACCGTTGCCGCGACCCCCGCGCCATAACCGAAGACCAGGGCCACCAGCGGCTTGTGAAGGTCGCTGTCCACCACCCAATAGGCCCGCGCCGCGAAGGCGCCGAAGGCGGCGGCGAACGCGAAGTAGGATAGTGCGAAACGCCGCTCGATCCTTCGCGCGACAGACGCGCTGATCGTCGTCGAGCGTGCCGCATCGCGGTGGCCGAACAGCGTCAAGAGCCGCACCGCGGAAGCAGCCAGGCCCATTATGTACAGGTCCAGCAACAGCCTGTCGTCATTGCGGGTCAGGATATACAAGCCGGTGCCCACGAAGCAGAGCGTCATGATCATCGGCGCCAGGACGAAGCCGAACAGCGACTGGACCAGCTCGATATAGGTGGCTTCGGGCAGGCGCTTCGCCGTGGCGGAACTTCGGCGGCGCAGGCCGCGCAAAGGGGAAAGCAGATTGATCAACCGCGACACTCCGTCAGGCGCAATTGCGCCCCCCGGCGCAGGCCCTGCCTAGCAGATCGCAATATCGGCGTAACCCGGGAAATACCTGATTTGTGGCCATTCCTCCGGGCTGGCGCCGCCATCGGGCGGGTACCGGGAAAGGAATGGCGCGAGTGACGGGGCTCGAACCCGCGACCTCCGGCGTGACAGGCCGGCGCTCTAACCAACTGAGCTACACCCGCGAACGATCGCGTCGTGGAGCGGGCACCTAGTGGAGCCCCGATCGCCTGTCAACATGGCGCGGCATCATTTTCGAAGCTCGGGCGGCAGCGCCGGATCTTCCTCTTCATGCACGTTGGTGAACGTCCCTTCCGCAAACAGGAAGCCGGCGATATCCGGCCAACCGGCGGCATCGAGGATCGTCTTGAGGATGATCAGCAGCGGCACCGCGAGCAGCGCGCCGGCCGTGCCCCACACCCAGCTCCAGAAGCTGAGTGCGACGAGGATCAGCAGCGGATTGATCGTGAGGCGCCGGCCGACCAGCATCGGCGTCAGCACATTCGCCTCGACCAGGTGGACCGCGACGAACAGCAGCGCGGGGACCAGCGCATAGCCCAGATCCGAAAAGGTCATCAGCCCGCCGATGGCGAGCAGGGCCGCGCCGACGATCGGCCCGAAATAGGGCACATAGTTGAGGATCGCCACCAGGCCGCCCCACATGATCGGGCTCGGCATCTCAACGAACCACAGCATCAGCGACACCAGCACGCCCATGCCGATGTTCACCGCGGTGATCGTCGCCAGATAGGCCGAGGTGCGATCGACCATCTCCTGGATCACCCGCGCGGTCGTCATCGCGCTCGAGAAGCTGCCCCGGCTGGTGATCGTGCGGCGGCGCATGCGCGTCCAGCCCGACAGGAAGAAATAGACGACGAGGGTGGCGAACACCATCTGGATGAGCAGGTGCGGCGCCGAACTGGCGACATAGTCGAACAGCGAGTTGGGCTGCTCGACCGTCACCGTCCGGCCACGGGCGGCCGTGTTGCGCAGCAGCGACCCCATCGTCTCGTCGACGAAGCGCTCGAACGACGCATAGATGTCGATCAGCGGCGACAGGTTCTTGCGGATCAGCCTGATGCGCGAGGGAAGCCGCGCGAACCACTCGGTCGCCGGCACGATCACCGACGCTATCGCGGCGTTGGCGAGGCCAAGGAACAGCAGCACGCAGAGCAGCCCCGCCAGCGGCGAAGGCAGGCCGCGCCGCTCCAGCCATTCCAGCAGCGGCACCAGCGCCACCGCGATGACGAGCGCCGTCGTCACCGGTAGGAAGAATTCCGAACCGGCCCGCAGCGCGAATGGAAATGCAAGGATGATGCCCCCGCCGGCGGTCAGGGCGAGCCAGGCCAGCAGCCGATCGCGGCGATAGGCCATCTCTGCCTGTCCGGCCATCGACTGGCGCAGGACCTCGACGACAGGCTCGGTCGCCGTCGAAATCGACTGCTCCTCCCTCTCGATCACCTCGTCCCCCATCGATTCGCTCCGCCGGGCAATTCACCCGAAATGCCATTATCGCGCTCTTTTCCTCAGCCTACCAGCGGCTCGCGAAATGCCGGCATCTCCGCTGCGGAAACATTGCGTTAACACAACAGCTTCGTGGCAAAGATATGGCCCGTTGCGTTAGCAGTTGCACAAAAACACCATATCTGGGGTTCCTCGACCCATCCTGGGGATGAAACGATTCATCGTGCGTTTGTTGACTCACCGCTCCGGGGCTTCCAAGGGGAGCTCGAAATTGGTCGTCCGGGGCACGACGTAGTTACCGCCTCCTGCCGACAAGTCGTCAAAGAGCACCTCGTCCTTTGTTTCGAAGGTTCGGGCGAGCGTGGGCTTTTGCGCATTGCATGGAGTGCTGAATGGCTGCGAAACTTGTCCAACACCCGCTCATGATCGCCGCGATGCTGATCGCTGCGGCAACGGGCGCTATGGGCTTTGCGGCTATTCCGACGTCCGAACCGACGCTGGCATATGACATGACGGCGCAGATCACCGCCGACGACAAGGTCGTCGATGACGGTATCGATAAGGTTATCTTCAAGGAGGCCGTCGCCTCCAGCTCCGACATAGACAAGGATCTCGAATGCATGGCCAAGGTCGTCATGCATGAGGCCGGCAACCAGCCGCGCCCCGGCCAGCTTGCGGTTGCGCAGCTGATCATGAACCGGGTGGGCCAGGATCGCTTCGGCGACACCGTCTGTGCCGTGGTCAACCAGCCCGGCCAGTTCTTCCGCACCGCATCCTATAATCCGCCGCGTGATTCGCAGCGCTGGGCCAATGCGATCGAGGTTTCCCGCCAGGCGATCGCCGGCAATGCCGAGCAGATCGTACCGGGCGCCGTTTTCTACCACGCCGCGTACCAGTCGCCGAACCGCTTCTTCCGGACCCGCGAGCGCATCTCGATGGTCGGCGATCACGTCTTCTATCGGTGATTAGCCGGCCGCGCCTGACCAAGTTCGCATTCTGACGTCATTCCAGCGAAAGCTGGAATCTCACTGCCTCTCTTCCGAAGAGAAGTGAGATTCCAGCTTTCGCTGGAATGACGATAGTGGGTAGGTCTGGGTTATGTCCCGCACGACCCGCGCCACCCAGTTCCTCACCCAGGCCAAGATCGCGCACAGCGTCCACAGCTATGACTATGCGCCGGGCGGCGAGCGCGTCGGGCTGCAGGCGGCCGACGCGCTGGGCGAACTGCCCGCGCGGGTGCTGAAGACGCTGATGATCGAGCTCGATGGCCGGCCGGCCTGCGCGGTGATCCCGTCGGACCGCGAACTGTCCATGAAGAAGGTGGCGGCGGCGCTCGGCGGCAAGTCGGCGCAGATGATGAAGCCGGCCGACGCCGAACGCATCACCGGCTATCATGTCGGCGGGATCAGTCCGTTCGGACAGAAGAAGCGCCTGCCCCTTGCGTTCGAGCGCGACGCGCTTGCCGAGGATCAGGTGTACATCAATGGCGGCCAGCGCGGCTTGCAGGTGCGACTTGCGCCCGGAGACGCGGCCACGGCGCTGGATGCGGTGGTCGCGCCGCTGACGGTGACGGCCTGACACAGGCGGTTACTGCGTCCCGGCAGGCGCCTCGTCCGCGAAGCGTGCACCCTGGGCTTCCTTCCATTTCGCATGCAGCGCCCGGCGCGGCGCGGTCACACCGGCGGCATCCATCGCCGCGGTCCAGCGCCCGGCGAGGTCCGATAGCTGCTGCTGGAAATCGCTGGGCGGCTTTTCGTCGACCCAGGCCGACAGGGTTCCCGCATTGGCCATCAGCAGCACCACCGCCGCGACGATGATCGTGATCGTCGTCCAGGCGAGCGGATCGCCCTCGTCGATCGCCTCGCCGGGGAGGTCGACCGGCGATTCCAGCTCATGCTCCTTCAGTTCGCGCACCATCGCCGTGCCTCCGCCTAGAACTGATAATAGATGAAGGGCGCGACCCCTTCGAAGCGCATCGCATCGATCAGCAGGATCGCCGCCGCGATCAGCACGCCGAGCAGCGGCGCCGGCAGCCGCCGCAGCCGCAATGCGATCCCCTGGGCAAGGCCCGGCGGCGTGAAGTGGAACGCCATGCCGAGCAGCATCAGGCCGGCCAGCAGCGGCGTGGTCACGCCGTTGCTCCAGTCGCCTCCGGCGATGCCGCGCAGATAGGCAATCGCCGCATCGAAGCTCTCGGCGCGAAAGAAGATCCAGCCGAGGGTGACGATGTGGAATGTCACCAGGATGCCGAGCAGTTTCGGCAGGCCCGGCAAGCCGGCCTTGCGCCACAGAGTCTCGATCACCTGCACGCCGCCATGCAGCGCGCCCCAGATCACGAAGGTCCACTTGGCGCCATGCCAGAAGCCGCCGAGCAGCATGGTCAGCAGGATGTTGCGGCATTGCATGAACAGCCCGCCGCGATTGCCGCCCAGGCCGATATACAGATAGTCGCGGAGCCAGCTCGACAGGCTGATATGCCAGCGCCGCCAGAAATCCTGCAGCGACGAGGCGCGATAGGGCTGATTGAAGTTGCGCGGGAAGCGGTAGCCGAAGAGGGCCGCGATGCCGATCGCCATGTCGCTATAGGCCGAGAAATCGCAATAGATCTGCACCGCATAGCCATAAGCGGCGAGCAGCAGATCGAGGCTCGAATGTGCGGACGGGTCGAAGAACACCGGATCGACCAGGTTGACCGACAGCTCGGAGGCAACGACCGCCTTCTTGAACAGCCCCCACACGATCAGCAGCAGCGCCATCGCCACCATCCCGCGGCTCAGCTTCGGCGTCTTCTCGAACTGGGGCAGCAGATCCGCGCCGCGCACGATCGGCCCCGCCACCAGATGGGGGAAGAAGGACATCAGCAGGGTGATGTCGAGCAGCGATCCCGCGCGGATGCGGCCGCGATAGACGTCGATCAGGTAGGACATGCCCTGGAAGGTGAAGAAGGACACCCCCACCGGCAGCACGATCTGCAGCAGCGGCAGGTCGCGCGCATAGCCCCAGGTCGCCAGCAGCCCGCCGAGCTGCTCGAGGAAAAAGTCGTAATATTTGAAGAAGCCGAGAATGCCGAGATTGGCGACGATGCCGACCGTTACCACGAGCTTGCGCGTACCGGGCGCCTCCAGCGCATCTATGATGCGCGCCGAGCTCCAGTTGACGAAGGCCGAGGCGATTAGCAGCGCGACAAACCGCCAGTCCCACGCGCCGTAGAACACCCAGCTCGCCAGCAGCAGCAGAATCTTGCGCCACTCGTTGCTCCCCGACACCGCCCAGACGACGGTGAAGGCGACGAGGAAGAACAGCCCGAAGTCGAGCGTGGGAAACAGCATCTAGCGGGCGACCTGCGCCGCTGCGTCATCCCAGCGAACGCTGGGATCTCTCTTTTCTTTCCTTGGTCGAAAGAAGCGAGATTCCAGCTTTCGCTGGAATGACGTTAACGTGCTCGACGCACTGCTCACCAATGCCACCCGGCACCGGCCGCCGCGTCGAGATCCGCCTGCAGCCGCGTCGCGATTTCCTGGCCGCCGGCGCTGTTGTAATGGACATAGTCGCCGCGCATCCGGGTCGGCTGGAGCTTGACCCAGCTGACCGCAGTGCAACGCCCGCCCATGCGGGCCTCCCAGTCCCAATAGGCCAGCCGCAGCTGATGCGCGACGCGGCGCTGGACCTCGCGCACGACCTTCAGGCCCGGAGGCGGGAAGAGCGGTCGGGCGGTGATCGACCAGCTGATCTGCTGCGGGGCTGACACCGGCGTCGCCGCGGCGGGGGCCGCCAGCAGCGGCGCCGTGCCGCGCGCCACCGTCACCCGATCCTCGAGCGCATCGAGCACATCCTCGATACCGTTGGACATGCGGTCGGTGCTGGCGGCTGGCGCCGCGGAGACAGGCGACGGCGGCGGCGCAAGCACCGGCTCGACGCACGGCGCGGGCGTGACGGTGGGCGCGTTCGAGAGCAGCTCCGAACGCCGCGTCAGCGCGTCGGGCGCGCCGAGCAGTAACATCGGCACGCGGCCCGCCAGCCGGCGGATGCGGCCGATTTGGGTCCGCAGCACGATCTCATATTCCTGCGCGCTGACCCGCGGCGCGAAACCTTCGTTTGTCCCGAAGGCGATCACGATCAGGTCGGGCTGATAGCTGCGCAGTTCTTCGGCCAGCACCGCATCGTCGTTGCGGCTGAAGTGGACCAGCTGCGACCCCACCACCCCCAGGTTCGACAGCGCGACGCCGCCTGTGTCCCGGAAGCTGGCCCAGCTGGTGATCGTCACCGGGCCGTCTTCGGCCACAACCGATACCGCCGGCTGCGGCTGATCGAACGTCATCTCCTTGCACTCGGGCCGGGTGATCAGCGCGCCAAGCTGCATCCGCTCGGTCCGATCGCCGATGCTGATCGCCAGGGTCCCGGCGCCCGGCTGCGCCATCGCGCACAGCACGAAGCGGGTGAAGGTCTCGGTGGCCGAGGTGGTCAGGCCGATCCGGGCGCCAGCCATGGTCGAGCTAATGCTGAACCCGGCCAGTCCCAGCGGCCCGCGCGGCGTCTGCGATCCCGGTCCGAAGATCGACGACACAGTCCAGCCGGCCGACATGTCGACGCTCACCCCACGCGGGTTATAGCCCTGGAAGGGTCGGCCCGGCGGCAACACGCCGCGCCCGCCGCTGCCATAGCGCGCCTGCAGCATATCGCGCCATGCGCCGGTGATCGCGTCGCCGGCAGTGTGGCTGTCGCCGATCTGGAGGATGTGCACCGGCTTGCCGCCGCTCCCGCGCGCACTCGCCAGCTTGTCGAAATAGGGCCGCAGCACGGAATAGTCGCACAGCGACCCGGCACAGTCGGCCGTGACCGCTGGCGCTGCCGCGGCCGCGGCAGCGAGCGCAAGCATGGCAATCATCTAGTTGCCGTTGTCCGGCGCGACGTCGTCGCTGCCGATATCGGGCGGGAGGAGATCGGCCGGCGCGCCCTTGGCTGGCGGCAGGTGCGACTCGGCCGGGGCCTTCGCCGGCTCGCCCGCCAGCGGATCTTCGAGCTTGGGCACGCTTTTCGTCCCCGGCCTCGGCGGGGGCGGCGGCGTCACGAGGGGTGCGGGCGAGAGTGCGGGCGCGACCATCGGCGGCGGCGGCGCGCGCCCGCCGGCCTGGGCGCGGGCCTGATCGACATAGCTGCGGATCCGCCCGGCCAACCCGCGGGTGATGCGGATATAGCCGTTCATCGACATGTGGATGCCGTCATTGGCGCGCATCAGGATCGGCTTGCCGGTGGCAGGATCGGCCAGATAGGCGGCGTAGCGGCCGGCGCCGTCGACGCTGTACGGTGCGGTTTCGATGAAGGCGACGCCGAGCTGCGCCATCAGGTCGCGATAGAAGGCGTTCATCCGCACGACATCGGCATCATAGGACGCCTCGCGCATCTTCGGCAGGCCTACCCAATAGACGATCGCGCCCTGCGCCCGCAGCATCGCGACATAGGAGGAGACCCGCCGCGCGATCGCAGCCTTCCAGTTCGGCGTCAGCAGCGCATAGACATGGCCGCCATCGGCAACCCCCATCATGTCGTTCGCACCGAACGAGATCACCGCGATGTCCACCGGCGCGGGCGCGAGCCGGGCGCGATCATGATCCTCGAGGTTGAGCGTCTTATAGCGGGTGAAGCCGGTCGCCTGCTGGCTATACTTGATCACCTGGTAACCGGCCTTGCGGCTGAGCTGGTTGTAGAGCGCCGACCAGATGCCGTCACCGAAGCTGTCGCCGAACACGCCGACGCGGACCGGACGACCGGCCGCGATGGCGTTGACGATGCCGGGCTGGATCGGGCGGGTCTCGGCGACGGCGGGCGGGGCGGCGGGGACGGTGCCGGGCGCGGTGACGGGCGCCTTGCCGCCGGCTGGCACGACAGCCGGCGGATTGGCGCCTGTGTCGATCGGTGCGGAGACTTCGGGGCCGCTGGCGATGACGGGTATCTCGGTCTGCTGGCGGACGCCGAACGCATAGCCGATCGCAGCCCCCGCGGCGACGCCGAGGAACAGGACCGCCGTCCGATCGAACAGAAGCAGCGCCGCTCTCATCGTCCCACCCGTACACACTCCCGCTACGAACCGACGCGGCCACTCTGGTCAGCGGAACGGGATCGCTGCGGCCGTCCTTAAACTGGCCGCGGCGGCGCTGTCGAGCCGCTTCGGTCGACCCGGCGCGACAGGATCACGTCCTGGCGGGTTGGAGCCTGGCGCCGCGCCGAATCTCGATCCCGCCTCCTCGCCCTGCCCACAGGCACGGCGCTGTGGATAAAGCGCAACTTCGGCTGGAGATTCGCGCGGGGCTGCCTAGATTGGGATCATGCCGTATCAGCCCTTCGTACCCCTGCGGATCTTCTCCGCCTATACGATGCTCGAAGGCGCGATCGAGCCCAAGGCGATCTCGAAGCAGGCGAAGAAGCTCGGTTTTCCTGCCGCTGCGCTGACCGATCGCAACGGCCTCTACGCGGTGATGGCCTTTTCCGATGCGGCGAAGAAGGATGGCGTCCAGCCGATCATCGGCACGTTGCTCGCGATCAAGCGGCCCGGGGGCGAGCGGCATATCGTCGACTGGCTCGCGCTCTATGCGCAGGATGCCACAGGCTATGACAATCTGTGCGCGCTCGTCTCCGCTGCGCATCTCGAACGGCCGGTGCACGAAGAGGCGCATGTTCCGATCGACACGCTCGAAGGCCGCACCGACGGGCTGATCGCGCTGACCGCCGGCAGCGAAGGCGCGCTGGCCCGGCTGCTGGCCGGCGAGCAGGCCAGCGCCGCGGCGGACTATGCCGACAGGCTTCAGGCGCTGTTCCCCGATCGGCTGTATATCGAACTGGTGCGGCGTGGCGACGCGATCGAGGAGGCCGCCGAAGAGGCGCTGATCGACCTCGCTTATGCCCGCGACATCCCGGTGGTGGCGACCAACCCCGCCTGCTTCGCCGAGCCCGAGTTCCACGCTGCGCATGACGCGATGCTGTGCATCGCCAGCTCCTCCTATATCGATACCGTCGAGCGGCCGCGGTCCTCGCCCGACAGCTGGATCAAGCCTGCCGCGGAAATGGCGCGGCTGTTCGAGGATATTCCCGAGGCGCTGGCCAACACGCTGGTGGTAGCGCAGCGCTGCGCCTTCGCGGCGCCCTATCGCAAGCCGATCCTGCCCAGCCTTGCCGGCGATCGCGATGCCGAGGCGGAAGCGCTGCGCAACGATGCGCGCGCGGGGCTGGAGATGCGGCTGGCCAAGCTCGGCATCACTGACCCCGAGCAGCGCAAAGCCTATTTCGACCGGCTCGCCTTCGAGACCGAGATCATCATCAACATGGGCTTCCCCGGCTATTTCCTGATCGTCGCCGACTTCATCAAATGGGCGAAGGAACAGGACATTCCGGTGGGACCGGGCCGCGGCTCGGGTGCCGGCTCGGTGGTCGCCTGGGCGCTGACCATCACCGATCTCGATCCGCTGCGGCTCGGGCTGCTGTTCGAGCGCTTCCTGAATCCCGAGCGCGTATCGATGCCGGATTTCGACATCGACTTCTGCGAAACCCGGCGCGGCGAGGTGATCCGCTACGTCCAGCAGAAATATGGCCGCGACCAGGTCGCCCAGATCATCACCTTCGGAAAGCTCAAGGCGCGCGCCGTGCTGAAGGACACTGGGCGGGTGCTGCAGATGAGCTATGGCCAGGTCGACCGGCTGGCCAAGCTGATCCCCAACCACCCGACCGATCCCTGGACGCTGGAACGCTCGCTCAACGGGGTCTCCGAACTCGCCGCCGAATATAAGGGCGACCGCGAGGTCCGCCGGCTGCTCGACCTGGCGATGAAGCTGGAGGGCCTGCCGCGCCACAGCTCGACCCATGCGGCGGGCGTGGTGATCGGCGACCGGCGCCTCGACGCGCTGGTGCCGCTGTACCGCGATCCGCGCTCGGACATGCCGGTGACGCAGTTCGACATGAAATATGTCGAGGGCGCCGGGCTGGTGAAGTTCGACTTTCTAGGCCTGAAGACGCTGTCCGTGCTGCAAAAAGCGGTGCAGTTCCTCAAGGATCGGGGCGAGATAGTCGATCTGGACACGCTGGGATGGGAAGATCCGGCGGTCTATGCGCTGCTCCAGAAGGGCGACACTGTCGGCGTGTTCCAGCTCGAATCCGAGGGCATGCGCCGGACGCTGGCCGCCGTCCGCCCGACCTGCTTCGAGGACATCATCGCGCTGGTGTCGCTCTATCGGCCGGGGCCGATGGACAACATCCCGATGTTCGGCCACCGCAAGAACGGCCGCGAGCCGATCGAATATCCGCATGCCTTGCTCGAGGATATCCTGAAGGAGACCTACGGGATCTTCGTCTATCAGGAACAGGTGATGCAGGCCGCGCAGGTGCTGGCCGGCTATTCGCTCGGCGAGGCCGATCTGCTGCGCCGCGCGATGGGCAAGAAGATCAAGGCGGAGATGGACGCGCAACGCGAGCGCTTCGTCACCGGCTGCGCCGACAAGGATATTTCGGCACCCAAGGCCAATGAGCTGTTCGACTTGATCGACAAGTTCGCCGGCTATGGCTTCAACAAGAGCCACGCCGCCGCCTATGCGCTGGTCGCCTACCAGACGGCGTGGCTGAAGGCGCATTACAAGGCCGAGTTCTACGCCGCGTCGATGTGCTACGACATGCACCAGACCGACAAGTTGGCGATCTTCATCGACGACATGCGTCGCATGGGCGTCGAGTGCCTCGGCCCCTGCGTCAACCACAGCGAGGCCGAGTTCTCGGTCGAGCCGACCAAGAGCGGCGAACTGGCGGTCCGCTATGCGCTGGGCGCGCTCAAGGGCGTCGGCGAAAAGGCGATGGAGCAGCTGGTCGACGAGCGGAACGCCAAGGGGCGGTTCGCCACGCTGGAGGATTTTTCCGACCGGATCGACCCGCGCCTGCTCAACCGCCGCCAGCTGGAAAGCCTGGCGGGAGCCGGCGCCTTCGATGCCTTCGAGCAGGAACGCGCCGGAGTGTTCGCCGCCGCCGAGATCATCCTGGCCCATGCGTCGAGCGCTGCCGACCAGCGCGAAAGCGGCCAAGGCGGCCTGTTCGGCGATTCGCCGAGCGACGTCGCGCCGATCCGCATCGATCGCGGCGTGCATTGGACATTGATGGACCGGATGGCGGCCGAGAAGGAGAGCTTCGGCTTCTATTTCTCGTCGCACCCGACCGATCGGGTACGGCATCTTGCCGACGCCAATGGCGCGCGCAGCTTCGCCGCGCTGTGCGCCTTGCCGGCACCGGCCGATGGCGGGCGCGTCAGCTCCGTGATGGCGGCGCTGGTCGAGGATGCGCGCTGGCGGACGTCGGCCAAGGGCAAGCGCTATATGATGGCGACCTGTTCCGACGCGACCGGGCAGTTCATCGCCACCTGCTTCGACGAGATGGCATCGGCCGAGCTCGAGACCGCGGCGAAGGCCGGGACCTGCGCGCTGCTGCGCGTCGAACTGGACTGGCGCGCCGGCGAGGAGACGCCGCGGGTGACGGTGCGCGGGCTGCAGAGTTTCGACGCGATGCAATCGATCCGGTTGCGGGTCGATGTCGAGACCGCCGATCCTGCGGTGATCCCCGCCCTCGCCGCGCTGGTCGCCGACGAACGCGGCGGTCGCGGCGAGATGTACCTGCACGCGATCCTGCCCGACCAGAGCTGCGCGGAGCTGCTGCTCGGCCGCGACTTCCGGCTCGACGCCGAACTGGTGGCGCGGATCGAGCGGCTGCCCGGCATGACGGCGCGGATCGGCACGGTCGACAAGCCGCAGCTGCGGGTGGTTTCTTAGCTGGAGAAGGACTCTTCCTGGGCGGGAGATTATCGCATTGGCTTCACGTCATCCCGGACTTGATCCGGGATCTCGCTTTTTCCCGTTCGTCAGCCGTTTACGCGTCCGGCAAGAGCAGCCGGATCCCGGATCAAGTCCGGGATGACGATGTCTGGAAGATAGCGCCCTTTTCATGCGCCATTCCCCTCCCTTGGCAGGGAGGGGTGAGAAATGGCTACTTCTTCTTGTCCGGTGGTGCGATCGTGATCTTCACCTCTTCGCCCGACTGGCCGGGGAAGTTGGTGAACAGCGCCTCGACCAGGTTCGGCACCAGCCGCGGCAGGGCGTCTTCGAGCGAGCGGGCCTTCGCCTTGCCTTCGAAGACATGCTTGCCGTCAGAGCTGCGCTCGATCACCATATCGGCATAGCTGGTGTACACCGTGTAGGTGTCGATGCGCTGGCTGTACCATGGATCGTAGAAGAACGGGTCCCAGCCATAATAGAAGGCCGATCCATAGCCCCAGCGGCGGCCATAGGGACCGAAGCCGCCATAACCGCCATAGCCCCATGGACCCATGGGTTCGGGACGAGATACTGTCTTCTGGACACCGTGATCGACGCCATAATCGAACTTCACCACCAGTTCGGGCCTGGCGCCGCCCTCCACCGGGCGATAGCCATAGGCGGCGAGACGCTGGCTGACGAGCCCGGCATATTGCGCGAATTCGAGGCCGCCGCGGTTACGGGCATCGGTCGGCTCGATAGCGAAGGTCTGGCCCTCGGGAACCGGCAATGCCTGGAAGCGCGAGACGTTGGCCTGGAACGGCTGGGTGCAGGCAGAGGCCGCGAGCAGCGCCAGCGGGGCTACGGCGGCAAGGATTTTACGAATACTCGGCATGTTTCGTGCGCCTTATATTTATCAGCAGGCCGGCTAAGGGCCTGGCTTCAACCTACTTCGGCCACAGTTTATCGCAAGCGGCGGGTGAACATGACTTGAACGTTCAGGTGGGCGCTGGGTTGCGCCGCCGTCCGGAGCGGCGACGGATCAGGGCCGCGTCTGGCCGGTGCCGCGTACCAGCCATTTATAGGTCGTGAGCCCTTCCAGCGCGACAGGGCCGCGGGCGTGGAGGCGGCCCGTGGAGATGCCGATCTCGGCGCCGAGGCCGAATTCGCCGCCATCGGCGAACTGGGTCGAGGCGTTATGCATCACGATCGCGCTGTCGACGCCGCTCAGGAAGCGGTCGGCCGCCGCCTGGTCCTCGGTGACGATGGCGTCGGTATGATGCGAGCTGTGGCGGGCGATGTGCGCCATCGCCCCGTCCGCGCCGTCGACGAAGCCGACCGAGACGATGCTGTCGAGATATTCGCAATCCCAGTCGGCGGCGCTGGCCGGCTTGACCCGGGCATCCAGCGCCTGCGCCTCGACATCGCCGCGCACTTCGCAGCCGGCATCGAGCAGCGCCGCGACAATCGGCTGCGGCGCGGCATAGCCCCGGTCGATCAGCAGTGTCTCGGTAGCGCCACACACGCCGGTGCGCCGCATCTTGGCGTTGACCACAAGCGGCAGCGCCTTGGCGGGGTCGGCGGCGCGGTCGACATAGAGGTGGACGATGCCGTCGAGATGGGCGAGCACCGGCACGCGCGCCTCATCCTGGACACGCGCGACGAGGCTCTTGCCGCCGCGCGGCACGATGATGTCGATCAGACCCTGCGCAGTCAGCATCGCGCCGACCGCGGCACGATCGGTGATCGGCACCAGCTGGATGGCGTCCTCGGGAAGGCCGGCGGCGCGGACCCCCTCCAGCATCGCGGCGTGGATCGCGCGGTTGCTGCCGGCAGCTTCGGAGCCGCCGCGCAGGATGCAGGCATTGCCGGACATCAGCGACAGCGCGCCGGCATCGGCGGTGACGTTGGGCCGGCTCTCATAGATGATGCCGATGACGCCGAGCGGAACGCGGACGCGTTGCAGCACGAGACCGTTGGGCCGGCTGGCTTCATCGATCATCCGCCCGACCGGATCGGGCAGCCCGGCCACGGCCTCGAGGCCCGCCGCCATCGACTCGACGCGTGCGGCATTCAGGGTGAGCCGGTCGAGCATTGCCGCGGACAGGCCGTTGGCGGTGGCGCGCCCGACATCGGCGGCATTGGCGCCCAGGATCGCATCGGCCGCGCTGCGAATGGCGCGCGCGGCCTCGACCAGCGCCTTCGCCTTATCGGCGGTCGGCGCGCCGGCGAGCTGCCGGGCGGCGATGCGGGCGCGGGCGCCCATGTCTGCGATCAGCGCAGCGGCGTCGGTGGGGCGGAGGGCAACGGCTTCGGTCATGGGCGCGCCCTAGCACTTTGCCGCTTTTCGCTAAACCCCACTCGCGCTTGGCCGGGGGCAATGCTAACTTTCCGCCATGTCGGGGGAACTCGAAGCTGTCGCCGATGGCGCGACCGGGGCCATGGCCGCGGGCGCCATTGATGGCGCCGGCACCTCGGTGCAGGGGGCAGCCGGCGGCACATGCCTGAACTGCGGCACGGCGCTGGTCGGGCCGCATTGCCATAGCTGCGGCCAGCCGGCGCATATCCACCGCACCGTCGGTGCGCTGTTCCACGACATCGCCCATGGCGTGTTCCACTTCGAGGGACGCACCTGGCACACGATTCCGCTGCTGTTCTGGCGGCCCGGCGAACTGACCCGCCGCTATGTCCATGGGGAGCGCGTCAACTTCGTCTCGCCGATGGCGCTGTTCCTGTTTTCGGTTTTCCTTATGGTCGCGGTCTTCGGCCTGGTCGGAGGGCCGATCGATTCGAAGCTCAACGGAAAGGATGCAATCGCGCTGGCCGAGGCGCGCACCGAGACAGCCAACGACCTGAGCAAGATCGAACAGAAGATCGCGGCGCTCATCAAGCAGAAGCAGGCGCTCGAGGCGAAGGGCACCCCCACCAGACAGATCGACGAGAGGATTCGCGATCTGCGTTCCCAACAGGCCGCCCTGCGGCTGATTACGACCGGCCAGATCAAGCGCGACGGCGTCGCCATCGACGACGGACAGGCCATCACCGGCGTCCCTAGCGTTGACAACGTAATTCGCCATGCCGCCCGGAACCCGGAGCTGACGGCGTACAAGCTGCAGTCGAGCGCCTATAAATTTTCCTGGGCGCTGATCCCTATTTCGCTGCCGTTCATCTGGCTGCTGTTCATGTTCAGGCGCGGTGTCGGGATGTACGACCACGCGATCTTCGCTACCTATTCGCTGTCCGCGATGACGCTGTTGGTGGTCGTGCTCAGCCTTGCCGAGGCTGTCGGCGTCCCCACGGCGCTGGTCTGGCTTACCCTGTTGCTGTTCCCGCCATGGCACATGTATCGCCAGCTGAAGGGCGCCTACCAGCTCGGCTGGTTCGGCGCGTCGTGGCGGATGATCGCGCTGATCGTCGTCGCCTACACCTCGGCGCTGATCTTCTTCATGCTCCTGGTCGCGATGGGCCTGTGATCATTTCGGCAGCTTGCAGGGCGGCAGCTTCAGGCCGACCAGGTCGCGGCAGGGCCTGACCTGGACAGATCCGTCACCGCCGATGAAGGCGGCATAGTCCGCGCCGCGATCGCATTGC
Source organism: Rhizorhabdus argentea (assembly GCF_037861105.1). Classification (NCBI taxonomy): domain Bacteria; kingdom Pseudomonadati; phylum Pseudomonadota; class Alphaproteobacteria; order Sphingomonadales; family Rhizorhabdaceae; genus Rhizorhabdus; species Rhizorhabdus argentea. The sequence continues at coordinate 70,663 of NZ_JBANFK010000011.1, read as the reverse complement.
ACCGTCCACATCTCGAGATTCTTGTACGGGCCCTGATAGGCGACCGGGCCGATCCGTTTGCAATATTGCTTATCGTCGAGGACCGCGCGGCGCATCACGGCGCGCTGCTGCATCGAGGATAGCGTCTTGAGCTTGTTGCTGAAATCATTGGCCAGAGCAGGTGTCGTGACCAGTGTGGCGGCGATCAGGGCGATGAGAGTCTTCATGGGTCGATCATAGACTATCGGGGCCGCAATGCGCCATAGATGCTGCGGCCCCGTCCGGGAGATGAATCGTCAGACCGAATCGCTGATCTTCTTGCCGGCGAACAGCGCCAGCAGGGCGAAGATGATGAACAGCGCTATCGCGACGAAGAACAGGATCTTGGCGATGCCGACAAATGCGCCGCCGATCCCGCCGAAGCCCAGCGCGCCGAGCACGAGGCCCACAACCAGGAAAATAAGTGCCCATTTCAACATCGGAGTCACTCCATTGCGGTGTGATCCGGTAACGAGGTGCCGAAAGCGGAGTTCCATCGGGTACGACATCGAAACGACATCGCCGCCGGAAAGCTTACTCTCCCGGCGCGGTCGCCTTGATCGCCAGCGCGTGGATTTTGTCCGTCAGCAGCTCGGCCAGCGCGGCATTGACCGCGCGCTGACGGCTCACCCGATTCTGGCCGGCAAAGGACGGGCTTTCGACCTCGACGGTGAAATGGCTCTCGCCCGATCCGTCATGCCCGGCATGGCCGCGATGCTTGTCGCTGTCATCGGTGACGACGAGCCGTGTGGGATTCAGCGCGATTTGCAGGCGGCGCGTGATTTCGGAGGCGACAGGGCCGGTGGGAAGTTGGTTCATCTCGCCTATATAGGGGCATATGACGACAAGAGGCGAGCGTTGAGCGAAGATTTCACGGAGCGGCGGGCGAGGACCCGGTTCCACGGACGCATCGAAAGCGGGCAGCGCGCCTGCATGACCCCGGGCTGCGACCAGCCCGGCGAATATCGCGCGCCCGCAGCAGAGGGACGGCGTCCCGGCTTCGACGGGCCGGGTGATTGGCGCTATTTCTGCCTGGACCATATCCGCGCGTTCAACAGCGGCTATAATTTCTTCGAAGGGATGAGCACCGACGAGATCGCGGCGCAGCAGACCCCCTATGCCGGCTGGGAGCGCGAAACCCGCGCATTTTCCCCGATGGCGGGCAGCACGCCGCGCTGGGCGGACTTCATCGACCCGCTTGATGCGATCGGCGCCAAGTTCGCACGGGCCGTGAACCGCGAGCGGACGGACGGCAGGCCATTGTCCGAGGGCGACCGCCGTGCGCTGAAGGTGCTGGAACTGGGCCATGACGCCGATCGCCGAGCCCTGAGGACGCGCTATGCCGAGCTTGTCCGTCGTTACCATCCCGACAGGAATGGCGGCGACCGGAGCCACGAGAAGGCTTTGCAGGACGTGATTTCGGCTTATACGCAGCTCAAAGGCCGCCCCGCCTTCGCATAAGCAACATATCGATTCCAAAGGCTTCGTCATGACCGATCTGCCCAACGCCCAGCCCGACAGCCGCACCGTGCCGGTGCTCTCGGCGCCTGATCGGATGGTAAAGATACGCGAAGTCTTCGGAATCGACAGCGACATGGAAGTGCCCGCTTTTTCCGAATCGGACGAGCGGGTGCCCGACCTCGACCCAGCCTATGTGTTCGATCCCGATACGACGATGGCGATCGCCGCGGGCTTCGCCCATAATCGGCGGGTGATGGTCCAGGGCTATCACGGCACCGGCAAGTCCAGCCACATCGAGCAGGTGGCGGCGCGCCTCAAATGGCCCTGCATCCGGATCAACCTCGACGCGCATATCAGCCGCATCGACCTGGTCGGCCGCGACGCGATCGTGCTGCGCGATGGCCAGCAGATCACCGAGTTCCGCGAGGGCCTGCTGCCCTGGGCGCTGCAGACCCCGACCGCCCTTGTGTTCGACGAATATGATGCGGGCCGTCCCGACGTGATGTTCGTGATCCAGCGCGTACTGGAGACCGAAGGCAAGCTGACCCTGCTCGACCAGAACCGGGTGATCCGGCCGAACCCGTGGTTCCGCCTGTTCTCCACCGCCAACACGGTCGGCCTGGGCGACACCAGCGGGCTCTATCACGGCACCCAGCAGATCAACCAGGGCCAGATGGACCGCTGGAACATCGTCGTCACGCTCAACTATCTGCCGGCCGCGACCGAGGCGCAGATCGTGCTCGCCAAATCGGGCGAATATGACAAGCCCGACGGCAAGAAGGTCGTCGACAACATGGTGAAGGTCGCCGACCTGACCCGCCAGGGCTTCATGGCGGGGGACATCTCGACGGTGATGAGCCCGCGGACCGTGATCAGCTGGGCGCAGAATGCGCTGATCTTCAACGATATCGGCTTCGCCTTCCGCCTGTCCTTCCTGAACAAATGCGATGAGAGCGAACGCTCGCTGGTAGCCGAATATTACCAGCGCGTGTTCGGAAAGGACCTGCCGGAGAGCATCGTCGGGAAAGCATGAGCACCACCGCGATCTCGCCGCTGCTGCCGCTCGAAGGTGGCTTCAACCTTCGCGACATGGGGGGCTATGCGGCTGCCGACGGGCGCACCGTCAAGCGCGGCATGCTGTTTCGCTCCGGCGTGATGTCGCTGCTGACCGAGGCGGATGAGCGGCATCTGGGCTCACTCGGCATCGCCACCGTCTGCGATCTGCGGCGCGGCGGCGAGCGCCGTCGCGACCCCACGCGCTGGTGCGAGCCGGCGGGCGCCTTCTACTGGTCGCGCGACTATGCCGAAGCGAGCGGCGTCTTCACCGAGATGCTGCGCAGTTCGGCGGCCACCGCCGAAGCGGTGCGCCAGACGATGCTCGGCCTGTATCGCGATATATTGGTCGATCACGCACCATCCTACCGCTTCCTGTTCGAGCGGCTGATCGCCGGGCATGTGCCGCTGCTGTTCAACTGCACCGCCGGCAAGGACCGCACCGGCGTCGCCGCGGCGCTGATCCTGTCCGTGCTCGGCGTCGATCGCGACATGATCGTCGAGGATTATCTGCTGACCAATCGATATGCCGACTTCAGCCGGCTGATGAGCCGCAAGGACGGCGAGATCTCGCGCTACAGGACGGTGGCGAGAGAGGTTCTGGCGCCGGTGTTCACCGCCGACGCGGACTATCTGGCGATGATGTTCGACAGCCTCGAGCGCGACCATGGCGGCATCGATGCCTATCTGCAGGCGATCGGCGTCGATGAGGGCGCGAAGGCCCGGCTGCGTGAGCTGTTGCTCGACTGATGGCCGAACAAACCCCTATTGAGGCCTTTCGGCTGGTGCTCGGCGGAACGGCCCGTGCGATGGCGCACGAGCCAGACGTCGAGCTGAGCTTCACGGCCGAGGCGCCCTCCTCCTCGTACAAGCAGATGCGGGTGCCGATGCCCGCGCGCAACCTGCCCGCCCAGGCGGTCGCCGAGGCCCGCGGCTTTGCCGACAGCTTTGCGCTCAAGCTGCGCCATCATGACCAGAGGATCCACGATCGCGCCGCGCCGATCGAGCCGGTGGCCCGAGCCGTCCACGATGCGGTCGAGCTTGCCCGGATCGAAGCGATCGGATCGCGCGCCATGGCCGGGGTCCGCGCCAACCTGTCGCAAGCTCTCGAAATGCGGCTGCGGTCTGACCCGCTGCTACGGGCGCGGGTACGCGAAGAGGTGCCGCTGTCCACGGCCATCGGGCTGCTGGTGCGCGAACGCCTGACCGGCGAAGCGCCGCCAGCCATTGCCGAAGCGGGATTGTCGCTGGTGCGCGACTGGATCGAGGAGAAGGCGGGCAAGGATCTCGACGCGCTCGAACTCGCGTTCGACGATCAGGCCGCCTTCGCCAAGCTGGTCGGCCGGCTGCTCGAAGATCTCGATCTGACCGAGGGCGAACAGGCGCCGGAGTTCGACCCGGAGGCGGGCGATGAGGACGAGGGCGAGGATCAGGACGAAAGCCAGGACCAGCAGGACGAGGGCGAGGATTCGGGCGGATCGAGCGATTCCGAAGTCGAGACCCGCGCGGAGCAGGCCGAAGGCGGCGACGAGGATGGCGAGCAGCGCCAGCTCGACCAGGACAGCGCCGACGACATGGAAAGCGATTTCGGCGAGGACGGCGAGGACGGGATGATGCCGGTCCGGCCGAACCGGCCGATGTCCGATCTTCCCCCCGGCTTCGACTACCACGCTTATACCACCCGCTTCGACGAAGAGGTCGCTGCGACCGAGCTGTGCGACGAGGAGGAGCTCACCCGGCTGCGCGCCTATCTCGACCAGCAACTCGTCCACCTGCAGGGCGCGGTGACCAAGCTCGCCAACCGGCTGCAGCGCCGGCTGATGGCGCAGCAGAACCGCAGTTGGGATTTCGATCAGGAAGAGGGGCTGCTCGACGCGGCCCGGCTGGCGCGGGTGGTGATCAACCCCGCCCATTCGCTGAGCTACAAGATCGAGCGCGACATCGATTTCCGTGACACGGTCGTCACGCTGCTGATCGACAATAGCGGCTCGATGCGCGGGCGGCCGATCTCGATCGCCGCAATCTGCGCGGATATCCTGGCGCGCACGCTCGAGCGCTGCGCCGTCAAGACAGAGATCCTCGGCTTCACCACCCGCGCCTGGAAAGGCGGCCAATCACGCGAGGCCTGGCTCGGCGCCGGCCGGCCGCCGACGCCGGGACGGCTCAACGATCTGCGCCACATCGTCTACAAGAAGGCCGACGAGCCATGGCGCCGCGCGCGCAAATCGCTCGGCCTGATGATGCGCGAGGGGCTGCTTAAGGAGAATATCGACGGCGAGGCGCTGCTCTGGGCGCATGGCCGGCTGATCGGACGGCGCGAGGAGCGCAAGATCCTGATGGTGATCTCCGACGGCGCACCGGTCGACGACTCGACCCTCTCGGTCAATAACGGCTCCTATCTGGAGCGCCATCTGCGCCAGGTGATCGGCTGGATCGAAACGCGCTCTCCGGTAGAGCTGATCGCAATCGGCATCGGCCATGACGTGACGCGCTATTATCAGAGGGCAGTGACGATCATGGACGTCGAGCAACTCGGCGGCACGATGGTCGACCAGTTGGCGACGCTATTCGATATCGAATGAGTTTTTTGATTTAGCCTTCAGGCGCCGGCGCAGCGCATCCGCGCTGTTTGGCTTCCCCGCAATAAGCTCGGGCCGCTTTTCGCGGCTTCTCGGCTGCGCCTCGGTCATAGCCAAGCTCAGCCGGTGAGAAGTTCGAAGAGGCAAGCGCGAAGAGCGCTGCGGAGCGCAGCGACGGAAGCCAAGCAGCACGGACGTGCTGCGCCCGGCGCTTGAGGGCACCCCACAACAAAGTGGAGGGCCGCCGGCTCCTCCAGAGACCCGACGACCCTCCTCCCCACAACGCCACGCGGGGAACTGGCTTGATTTCAGAAGTCTTTTAGCAGTCGCGATCGATTGCGCGGCCGGCCAGCGCGCCGACGCCTGCGCCGATAATTGCGCCGGTGGTGCCGTCGCCGCGATCATAGCGGCCGTTGCCGATCTCGTTACCGAGCAGGCCACCTGCAATGGCCCCCAGAATCGTGCCGCCGGTGCCCTTGTCGCGGCAGCGGCCATAGCCGCGCCCGCCATAATAGCCGCGATTGCCGTAATAACCGCGATCGCCATAATAACGTCCGCGATCGGCGTAATAACGGTCGCGGCCATGGTAGTAGTCGCGACCATAGCCGCGATGTCCATATCCGTCGCGGACATGCTCGTAACGGCCACCGCCAAAATATTGCGCCTGCGCCGCCACAGGTGCGACCGCTGCGAGTGCAACTGCGGTTGCAGCGGCGGCTGTGAGAAACTTGCGCAACATAACTACCTCCTGGTCTCAACCGCGAGTTCCGCAAATGGAACCCCTCAAAAGGCCAACAGGGCCCGATCGATGGCACGCTTATTCCATGATTCGCGTGAGCCGATGCTGAACATCGCCGTTGGCAACTGTTCATATTCCGGGACGAAGCGAGATGGCAGCCGCGGTCAAAGTCCTTGGGAATCGGGCGTACTGCCGGTATCGCCCAGGCCATGAAGAAGGTGCTGGCTGCATTGCTGTTCTGCCTGCTGCCCAGTTCGGCAGGATATCCCCAAGCATCAGACGTTGCGATCGTCGCCACGCCCATCGCCATCGATCCCGACGATCCGGCGCATCGCGACATCGGCCGGCTGCGCTATCTCGCCGGCTGGAGGCTGACCAGCCGCCAGCGCAATTTCGGCGGCTATTCGTCGCTGCGGGTGGACGGCGACCGCTTTATCGCGCTGGCCGACACGGGCGACTATATGCGCTTCCGCATGGCGGAGCCGGGCACGATCACCGAGAGCCGCTTCGGCACGCTGCCTGCCTTCCCGACAAACACCGGGACTCGCGCGGACCGCGATTCGGAATCCATGACGGAAGGACCGCAGGGCGACATCTGGGTAGGCTTCGAGGCGCGCAACGCGATCCTGCGCTACAGTGCGGACTTCGGAAAGCCGCTCGCATGGAGCTTCCCCGCCGCAATGAAGGGCTGGTCGTTCAACTCCGGTGCCGAGGCGATGGTGCGGCTGGACGATGGCCGGTTCGTGATATTCTGCGAAGGCACGGCGGTCGCCCCGTCGGTTCATGCTGCGCTGCTGTTTCCCGGCGACCCGACGGATCCGAAGAATGTGCCGATCCAGTTCGGCTACCGCCCGCCGCGCGATTATGCGCCAACCGATGCCCGGCAGCTCCCGGACGGGAGGATCATCGTCCTGCAGCGCCGATTCGGCGTCTTGTCGGGTTTTGCGGCGGCGGTGTCGATCGTCGATCCCAGGGCAATCTCCGAAGGTGCGGCCGTCGACGGTGAACTGATCGCCGAGATCAAGCCGCCGCTGAACGTCGACAATATGGAGGGGATCAGCGTCGCCCGCGAAGGCGACAAGCTGATCATCTGGATGATTTCCGACGACAACCAGATCGCGCTGCAGCGGACCCTGCTGCTCAAATTCGAGCTGCTGGAGCCCGCCAGGTAACGCACCGCCTGCGAACGCGATGGCGAAGAACCGAATCGCCCCGCACAAACAAAAACCGGACCGCTCAGGCGATCCGGCTTCGTTTCTGCCGTTCCGCCGAAGCGGCGGTGATCAGGCGGCGAGGACCTGCTTCTTGGCAACTTCCCGCTTCAGGCGGCGCGCGCGCAGCGACAGGTCGTCGTCCGAGGTCTTGAGCAGCCAGTTGTCGAGGCCGCCGACATGCTCGACCGAACGCAGGCCGTGGGTCGACACCTTCAGCTTGACGCCCTTGCCGAGCGAATCGGAGATCAGCGTGACATTCTGCAGGTTCGGCAGAAAGGTCCGCTTGGTCTTGTTGTTGGCATGGGACACGTTGTGGCCCACTTGGCGGCCCTTGCCGGTCAGCTCGCAGATGCGCGACATGATAGTTCGTCCTGAATGTTCGGGTTGCCCGGAAAGTCGCGGCGGATAACCGTGATCCCGGGATTCGTCAAGCCGTTCGGGCGGGGCGATGCAACTCTGGCCGTAACAGATCGTTGTTCGCGCACCACCACATCGGCGGAGGAGTGCCCAAGTGAACACGCCAAACGAGCATTATAGAGAATATCCCGCGCGCAACAACGGTGCCCGCGTGGGTATCATCATCGCGGTCATCGCGATTCTCGCGATCATCGCCGCCTTCGCCTTCGGGCTGATCGACATCAACCAGACCAAGGAGATGAAGGCTCCCGACGTCTCGGTTTCCGGCGGCCAGGCACCAGCCTTCGACGTGGACACGGCGAAGGTCGACGTCGGCACCAAATCTACCGACGTCACCGTGCCCAAGGTCGACGTCGGCACCACCAAGGAAGAGATCAAGGTCCCGACGGTGGACGTTAAGAAGGCCAACTGATCATGGCGCGGCAGCAGGCCATCGGCGCGGCGCCCTCGCCTTGGGCGATCGTCGCGGCGATCCTGCTGCCGCCGCTCGGGGTCTTCCTGGGGCGCGGTCTCACCCCCGCTTTCTGGCTGACCGTCCTGCTGACCCTGATCGGCTGGGTGCCGGGCGTGCTGATGGCACTCGCGCTGCTGCTGGCGCCGGATCGCATACCGATCCGCTAGCGCTGGCCCTGCTCGGCTCGTACAGCGGGTCGATGAGTTTCCCGCTGCCTCTTCCCATGCGCCTGGCGCTCGACCTTGCCAGACAGGCTGCGTCCGCCGGCGAGGTTCCGGTCGGGGCCGTGATCGTTCGCGGCGAGGAAGTGGTGGCCATGGCCGGCAACGCAATGTGCTCCGGCCTCGATCCTACCGCCCATGCCGAAATGGAGGCGATTCGCACCGCAGCCGCACGGCTGGGAGCGCAGCGGCTCGATGACTGCGACCTGTATGTGACGCTGGAGCCCTGCGCGATGTGCGCCGGCGCGATCTCGCATGCCCGCCTGCGCCGGCTCTATTACGGCGCCGAGGATCCTAAAGGCGGCGCGGTGGCGCACGGCCCGCGCTTCTTCTCGCAGCCGACCTGCCATCACCGGCCCGAAATCTATGGCGGTATCGGCGACGCGGAAGCCGCGACGCTGCTCCGCAGTTTCTTCGCGTCGCGCCGCTGACGGACGAAAGGCCGAGCCGCTCGCCACATATGGCAGCGGCGCGGCCTTTCCGTGCGGCTGCCATATGCTTTACGCGGCGCTGTCCTTGATCGGAACGATCTTTATCTCGACACGGCGGTTCTTCTGGCGGCCGTCGGCGGTGGCATTGGAGGCGATCGGCTGGCTCGCTCCGAAGCCCTGCGTACCCATCCGGGCAGCTGCCACGCCATGGGTCGACAGATAGTTCGAGACTGCCTCGGCCCGGTTGCGCGACAGCGGCACGTTGATCGAGTCGGATCCGGTCGAATCGGTGTGGCCGTAAACATCGATATAGGTCTGGTTATATTCGCCGAGAATGCCGGCGACCTTGTCGAGAGTCGTGCGGAACTGCGGCTGCACCTCGAAGCTGTTGCTCGCGAAGGTGATCCCCGATGGCATGTTGACCAGCAGCTCGTCGCCGCGCCGCTCGACCTCGACACCGCTGCCAGCGGTCTGCTGGCGGAGCTTGGCTTCCTGGCGATCCATATAGGTGCCGATCGCCCCGCCAGCCAGCGCGCCGATCCCTGCACCGACAATGGCTTCGGTGCGGCTGTGCTTGCCGCCCACCAGCGCGCCCGTGCCCGCCCCCAGCGCAGTGCCCGCCAGCGCTCCGATCGCTGCCTTCGATAATTTGCGCTCGCCGGTTTCCGGGTTGGTGACGCAGCCGGCAAGCAAGGTTGAAGCTGTAAGAAGGGCAATGAGCCCGTGCATGGTGCGCATTCGAAATATCTCCTGTCCCCTGGCGGGATCGGAAGCGAGAACATTGCTCATCCGTAATAGTTTCATTGGCCATGCCGAATAGTGCGCGATTCAGGACGGTTGTGAAATTGCCGGATTCGCGGCATGAAGCGGCAGCGCCATGCCGCACCCTGCTCTCCTAGCCCCCTTTCCGTGGTTCGACCTGGTGATCATCATCGTCCTGGTGGCGATCAATGGCGTCTTCGCGATGTCGGAGCTTGCGATCGTATCGGCGCGCAAGGCGCGCATGGAGGCAATGGCGCGCGCGGGCCATCGCGGCGCGCGGACGGCGATCGACCTTGCGGCCGATCCGGGCCGCTTCCTGTCGACGGTGCAGATCGGCATTACCCTGATCGGCATCCTTGCCGGCGCTTATTCCGGCGCGAGCCTCGGCGGCCCGGTGGGCGATCGCCTTGCCTTGCTGGGGGTACCGGCCGGCACCGCGCCCGAGATAGGGTTCGGGCTGGTGATCGCGGTAACGACCTTCGCCTCGCTGATCGTCGGCGAGCTGGTTCCAAAGCAGTTCGCCCTGCGCAAGCCCGAGCCGATCGCTGCCGTCATGGCGATCCCGATGCTGTGGCTTGCGCGCGTGACCGCGCCGTTCGTCTGGCTGCTCGATCGCACGAGTGCGCTGATCTTCCGGATTCTGGGTCTGGCGCGGGAAACCGAAAACCATGTCACCGCCGAAGAGCTGCATCTGATCGTCGCCGAGGCATCTTCGGCAGGCGTCATAGAGGAGAGCGAGCGCGCTATCATCTCCGGCGTAGTTCGCCTGGCCGATCGACCGGTGCGCGAGGTGATGACCCCGCGCACCGAAGTCGAGTGGATCGACATCAATGCCGATCCGGACGCGATCCGCGCGCAGATCGCCGAAATGCCGCACACGCGGATGCCCGTCGCCGATGGATCGGTCGACGAGATAATCGGCGTGATCCACTCGCGCGACCTGGTCCGCATTCTCATCAACGGCGGGCCGATCGATCTGCGCGCGATCCTGCACAAAGGCATATTCATCCCAGATCATGTCGATGCGATGGACGCGCTCAAGGCACTGCGCGAGGCCGAGGTGCCGATGGCGTTCATCCACGACGAATATGGTCACTTCGAGGGACTGGTTGCGCCAGCGAACCTGCTTGCCGCGATCGCGGGCGAGTTCGCGTCCGATCAGGACGAGGACACCGATCCGCCGTTCGTCGAGCGCGACGACGGCAGCCTGCTGATCTCGGGCACCTTCGCTGCCGACAGCATGGCCGACCGGCTCGGCCTCGCCCTTCCCGAAGACCGCGATTTCGCGACCGCCGCGGGCTTTGCGCTGTGGCGGCTCAAGCATCTGCCGACGACCGGCGAATCATTCACGCACAAGGGGTGGCGGTTCGAGGTCGTCGATATGGATGGCCGGCGCATCGACAAACTGCTCGCGACGGCCACGCGGCGAGACGACTGACATAGGTAAAGTTCCGCGCTAATGCGCATGGACCGCGCCACTCGTCCAAAAAAATGCGGCTAAAATCGTTTCCCGTCCGTTTTTTCCGGTTTTCGGCCCAGTTTCCAATTGCCCCCGCCGAAAACGCCGCGCACAAGAGGCGCCTTGCGCCGCCCAGTGGTGCAACAACAGTTATCCAAGCAAGACCAGGAGTGATCATGAACACTGCCGACATCGCCGGCGTTGTCGCCGCTGAACAGGGGATCGACAAGGCCGCCGCCAAGCGAGTCATCGACGCCGCCCTCAAGGCGATTACGGACGCCGCCAAGAAGGGTGAGGAAGTTTCGCTGCCGGGGTTCGGCAAGTTCAAGGTCGCCGATCGCCCGGCGCGCGAAGGCCGCAACCCGGCCACCGGCGCGACGCTGACGATCGCCGCTTCCAAGAAGGTTTCCTTCACGCCTGCAAAGGCGCTCAAGGATGCGCTGAACGATTGATCCGACCAGGGCGCCGTCTCCAGCGGCGTTCATCGGACATCGGCGAGGGGCGGCAGCAATGCCGCCCCTTCTTCATATGTACCGATGCTTTGCAGTCAAACCGGTCGAGGCGTCATGATGGCGGCGCCGGACAGGCGAGACGTCTCGGCGAATGCTGCCGCGCCGCTCTTTATCTCGCGCCGAAGTCTATCCGGAAGGCTAGACCATGTTGTGATCAGATTGACCCGCTCATCCTGAGTGAGGGCTGAGCTCGGCGAAGACCACATCGAAGGACGTCCTTCGACACGCCACTTCGACAAGCTCAGTGGCTGCTCAGGATGAGCGGGTGATGCAATCTAAACAACGCATGCTCTAGTCAGCGCGCCAGGTCGCGGTCGATCAGCTCGTGCCAGTGCTGCATCAGCGACTCCTGGTAGGCGCCGAGGTTGGAGAAGGCCGCGCGCGGGTTCGCCGCCTTCATGCCACGCTGCACCAGCGGCAGGTTGCCCATGTCCTGATCGAAGATAAAGCCCAGGAAACTGAACAGCGGCGCCTTTTCCGCGATGCTCTCGTCGAGACCGATTTCGACCATCGCGGCAGCCGGCGGCGCAGTCTCGCCCTCGCGGTAGGGCATGAGCAGGCGCACGTCGAAATAGCTCAGATTGGGGTCGCTCTCGTGCGGCAGGAACTGATAGACGAACGGCACCGCTTCCGACAGCCAGATGCAGAATTGCGGATACATGAAGTAGAGCAGGCTATCGAGCAGGATCGCATCGGGCTGCGTGTTTTCGCGGCCGTATTCCGCCGCATAGGCCTTGCGCGCCCAAGCGCCGATCTGCGCACGGACATCGCCATCTGGATCGATCTCCGGCAGTTCGGCATCGGGATAATGCCAGGTCTTCGCGACCTGCGCGAAGACCAGCGCCGCAGCCGCGGGCGTCGCCGACGCATCAGCGTGCATGCTCGGCACGGCGGACGGCACCGCCTCGCGCCCGATCGCACCGTTCGGGGTCGGGAAAATGTCATATTGCGACTGGCTGTCGCCGTTGAACGGCACGCCTTCGGGATGCGTCGCATAGAGATGATAGGATTCGAGGAACGCCTCCTGCGTCGCCTTCCAGTTGGCACCCACAAGCTTGCGGAACCGCGCCTTGGTGTAGCGCCGCTCGGGCATGAAGCTCGCGCAGTGCGCGGGAAGGATACCGAGCGAGTCGCTGAGCGGCGCGCTCTCCGGATCGGCGTTGATGAACAGGAAACCGCCCCAGCGTTCGATCTTCACCTCGGGCAGCGAGGCGTTCAGGCGAGTCAGTTCCTGAAAATCCCAGTGGCTGGGGATCTTCTTGAGCGTGCCGTCTATACCCCATTCCCAGCCATGATAGGGGCACCGGATGCTGCCGCCGGACTCGGTCTTCGAGCAGAGCGTCGCGCCGCGATGCAGGCAGGAATTATGATAGGCCTTGAAGCTGTCGGCGCCGGTGCGCACGACCATATAGGCGTCCGGCCCGACGCTGAGCGGGAAGCGGTCGCCGATTTCGGGGATATCCTCCTCGCGCCCCGCGATCAGCCACTGGCGCCGCCACACCTTCTCGATCTCCAGCTTGAAGAAGTCCGGGTCATAGTAGCGGGCGTAATCGATGTGCCTGTTGGACGGGTGATAGCTTCCCTCGGCGGTCAGCACATCCGTCACGGCGGTCGAATCGCGCTGCCAGAGTTCGCCGATCACCGGCCGCTCCTTGTTGCCGTATCCTCGGCGCATCTCGCGCTTGATGACGGAGGCCATCGACCCATCTCCTCGTTCGTGCCGCCGCGGCGCAGCAGTAGTTGATATGCTAGCCTATCATTATAGGCCCGCCAGGTGGCGACGTCCAGCCGATCATCGCCCCTCGAGCGTGGCGCGCGCCCGCGCGGCCGCGTCGATCACCCTCGCCTGGGTATGCGCAGCGCGCCGGTTGGCGGCCGTACCATCGGCCGCGCGGCGCAGGATGCCCTGCACCATGGCGGCAAAACGGAATTGCGCGAAGGCCAGGTAGAAGCGGGCATGCGGCATCGCATCCTGCCCGAGGCGATCGAGATACCGCGCGGTGTAGGCGGATTGATCCGGTATGCCGAGCGCTTCCAGTGAATGCCCGATCAACGTCGGGGTCGTGTCGGCGCCATCGGGGGTGAGCCACCAGGGCCGCAGATGGTGTGCGAAATCGACCCATGGATCGCCCAGCGTCGCCATCTCCCAGTCGAGGATCGCCGCGACCCGCGGCTCCTCGGGATGGATGATCAGGTTGGTGAGCGCATAGTCGCCGTGCAGCAGGCGAACCGGATGGTCCGGCGGCACCGCGTCGGCAAGGGCATCGATCAGCCAATCCATGTCGGCGATCTCGACCATCGTCGACTGGCGGTACTGATCCGACCAGCGTTTCAGGTTTCGCGCAGTATAGCCCGCGCCCCGGCCGAAATCGCCTAGCCCGACCGCGGCGGGATCCAGGCCATGAATACGCGCGATCCAGCGGTTGGCGTCATCGTAGATCGCGGCCCGATCCGCCGGCGAGACGCCGGGCAATGTCGGATCCCAGAACACCCGGCCGGCAACATAGCTGACCAGATAGAATTCGGTGCCGAGCACCGCCGCATCGGCGCAATAGAGGATCGGCCGCGGCGCTGGAATAGCCGCCGCCGCGGCCGCGCCGATCGCGCGATATTCGCGATCGATCGCGTGCGCTCCCGCGACGAGCGTACCCGGCGGCTTGCGCCGCAGCACGAGCACATCGCTGCCGAATGCGATCCGATAGGTCGGATTGGACTGGCCGCCCTTGAATTTGGCGACCTCGCCCAGCGTCCCGGCCGTGCCCAGATGCGCGCGCAGGAACGCCTCGAGCGCGGCACGATCCAGCTGGAGATGCTCCGGCGGAGGCTCCGTGCCGGAATAGCGATCCTGCAGCGTACTGGACACGGCCCTCTTATGCCTCCGCCTTGTGGACGCCGGGGATGGTGCGCTCGTAGGCGCCATAACCCGGCACCGTCCCATTCAGCGTGAGCGTCACCGACTGCTCGTCCAGCACCAGCGTGGGGCCCGGATCGCTTGGATAGACGCCGACATACTGGTCGTTCGGAGAGGTAAGCGAGAGATAGGAACTGCCATGATAGCCGGCAGTGTCGATTTCGAGCGTGCCGTTGGCGTAGCGCAGCGTGAAGCGGATCGGCTTCTCGTCGTCCTCGACGCGTTCGCACCGCTCGATCGCCTCGATGCTGGCCTCGAACGCCCGGTCGCCTTCGTAGACGATCGCTTCGGAGAACACGACTTTGCCGTCGCTCTTGGTCTTGGCGTCGAACAGCATGAACTTGATGCCATTGTCGAAATAGCCCTGGAACCACTGGTGGCTGTGCAGGTCCTTGTTATCGCGCGGGCCCAGGCTGTGGTCGCGATTGACGATCGCATCGAAATCATACTGCTCGCCGCCAATGCTGATCCTGCCGGTAAGCCGCCCCGGCTGCTCGATATGCCCGGCTGGCAGGAATTGCTGGAGACTGCCGACCTTGTGCAGGTCCCAGATGTCCGCATCGGATTCGAAGCCGAGTTCGAAGGTGAGTGGCGTCTTGCGTCCGTCGCCGACGATCCCGTCGAGCATCGCCCCCGCAGGCAGGCGCATTACCCCGCCGTTGAAGCTATAGTGCAGCCGGCGTCCCGGCTCGATCACCCGCACCGCGAAACAGGGGCCTCCGCCGCCCTCCGCCGATGCGCGGGCATTGCCGATCGCGCGGTGCGCGGCGACGGTGCCATCCGGGAAGCGGATCACCACGATCTCGCGCCACATGGTGATGTCGTGCCGCCAGCGGCCGATGTGGAACCAGAAGCCGACGCCGCATTTCGGATCATAGCCGGCCAGGCAGAAATTCTCGCTCCAGTTCGCGATGTCGGGAAACGAGCCCTGCCAGGGCATTTCATTTACAGGAACGTCCACGTCATTTCTCCTGTGCTGGCGGGAGCGGCGCGGGAGTTCGCGGCGCCCGGTATTTGTCGAGTTCGATGCGGGCGATGGTGCGGTTGTGCACCTCGTCCGGCCCGTCGCCGATGCGGATCATCCGCATCCGCGCAAAGGCAAAGCCGAGCCCTTCGTCGTCGGAGAGTCCGGCGGCTCCGTGCGCCTGGATCGCCATGTCGGCAATCGCCTGCCCGATCTGGGTCGCGGCCACCTTTATCTGCGCGATCTCGCTGCGGGCATGCTTGTTGCCGACCGTATCCATGAGATGCGCGGCGTGCTGGGTCAGCAGGCGGCACATGTTGATACGAGTGCGCGCCTCCGCGATGCGCTCCTGCCACAAGGACTGGTCGGCGAGCGCCTTGCCGAAGGCGACGCGGCTGACCAGCCTGCGGCAGGTCTGTTCGAGCAGGCGTTCGCACTGCCCGATGATGCGCATGCAATGATGGATTCGCCCTGGGCCGAGCCGGCCTTGCGATATCTCGAATCCGCGCCCTTCCCCCAGCACGATATTCCCCGCTGGAACGCGGACATTCTCGAAAATGATTTCGGCATGGCCCTTGGGCTCGTCGTGATAGCCGAACACGGTGAGCGGCCGCACCAGGGTGATGCCAGGCGCGTCCGGGGGCACGAGTATCTGCGATTGCTGGAGGTGACGCGGCGCCGCAGGATCGGTCTTGCCCATCACGATGAACAGGCCGTTATTCGGGTGGTACGCGTTGGTGATCCACCATTTCCGGCCGTTGATGACGTAATCGCCGCCATCCCGCTCGATCCGCGTCTCGACATTGGTGGCATCGGACGACGCCACATCGGGCTCGGTCATGCAATAGGAGGAGCGAATCCGCCCTTCGAGCAGCGGCGTGAGCCAGCGTGCCTTCTGCTCCGGAGAGCCGTAGCGATCGAGCACTTCCATGTTGCCGGTGTCGGGCGCCGAGCAATTGAACACCTCCGACGCGAAATGGACCTTTCCCATGATCTCGGCGAGGGGGGCATATTCCAGGTTGCTGAGACCGGCGCCATTTTCGGAATGCGGCAGGAACAGGTTCCACAGTCCCTCGGACCGGGCCTCCGCCTTCAGTTGCTCGAGGATCTCCGGCACCCGGAACGGCTGGTCGGGATCCGCGTGCAGCTGCTGTTCGTACAGCCGTTCGTTGGGATAGATACGCGCGTCCATGAAGGCCTGCAGCCGCACGGTCAGTGCGCGCGAGCGTTCGCTCTGTTCGAAGCTCAAGGCCTTCCTCCATCGACGCGGATCATCGCGCCCGTGGTGAACCGGCTATGATCGCTGGTGAGATACAGCACGGTCGTCACGATCTCCTCGGGTTCGCCGAAGCGCTTCATCGCGGCCGGTGTCTGCGCTTCCTTGTCTGCTGGCCAGTGCTTGGCGACATCGGTTCGGAACGACCCCGGCAGGATCGCATTGACCCGCACCTTCGGAGCGAATTCGGCGGCATGCGCGGTCGTCATGGCGTTGAGCGCGGCCTTGGCACCGGCATAGGGCACGATTTCCGGCGTGGGACGGATGGAACCCACGCTGGAGATGTTGACGATCGAGCCGCCTTCACCCGCGGCCATCCGGCTGCCGATCAGCGCACTCATCCGGAACGGCCCTTTGAAGTTGAGCGCCAGCACTGCGTCGATCAGCGCCTCGCTGGTTTCCAGCGACGACGGAGCAACTGGCGACATGCCGGCGTTGTTGACCAATATGTCGACGCGACCGAAGCCGACATAGGCCGCATCGACGACCTGCTCGATTTCGTCCCATCGTCCCATATGGGCGGCCAGCGCCAGCCCCCTGCGCCCTTTGGCCTGGATCTCCGCAACGACCGCCTCGCAGGCCTCGCGCTTGCGGCTGACCACGATGACGTCGGCGCCATGATCGGCGAGGGCCAGCGCGATGGCGCGGCCGAGGCCGCGGCTGCCGCCGGTCACCAGCGCCACCTTGCCGTCGAGATCGAACAGGTTCGCGCCGCTCATGCCTTGCGCCTATGCTCCATGATGGCATTCCCTCTCACGAGATGCAGCCTTTGGCGGCCGTCATATTCATCGGCTAGCATATCGTTCGCTGACGTTCTATTGCTTTGCGCGCAAAAAGGAGAGGTGGAGAGACATGTCCGATACGGATTGGAATAGCAATCTCGGCGGCGGATTCGGTCGCCATGTGCAGGAAGACGAGTTCTTCCACGGTACCGGCGAGCCGGTCGATTCGCTGACGGAGACCTGGTACTGGAACTTTCACGTGCCCGAAGCGGCGATCAATTGCTTCGCCTATTGCTGGGTGCATCCCACCCTGAAGGTGGTGAGCGGCGGCCTGTTCATCTTCAAGGGCATGAAGCGCCACCATCTCCAGTGCGAATTGTTCGAATATTTCGACTATATGTCCTCGTCGGTGATCGGCGACGGCAGCGACATCAAGCTGCCCAACGGCATGCGCGTGCAGGTGATCGATCCGCTCCGGAAGGTGCACCTGACCTTCGAGGACAAGGTCCGCGACACGAAGGTGGACGTGGTTCTCGATGCGGTCGAGGTGCCGATCATGCGGGCCAACAACAAGCATTTCGAGCAGGTGATGCACGCGACCGGATCGCTGCGGCTGCGCGGCGAGGACTATGATGTCGACTGCTATCCGGTGCGCGACCGGAGCTGGGCCGAGCCGCGGCCGGAGAACCACAACCCCGGCCCTCCCTATACCTGGGTGACGGGCAGTTTCGGCCCGGAGTTCGCCTTCAACGTCGGTTCGCACGACGATCCCGACCGCAACCCCGACTGGATCGGCCTCCTCGACGTGCCGAAGCGGATCTTCAACGATGGCTGGGTGGTGAAAAACGGCGTGCAGCGCCGCGTCGTCTCCTCCTCCAAGATCACCGAACGGACCCGCGACGCACAGGCGCCCATTGTCCACCACTACCGGTTCGAGGACGACAAGGGCGATCGCTACGAAATGACCGGCAAGCTGATCGCGCAGACGCTGTGGGGCGGCTGGTCGAACAGCTTGTGCCACATCGGGCTGGTCGAATGGGATTGGGACGGCCGCAAAGGCTATGGCGAAAGCCAGGAAGTCCAGTGGAACGACTATAACTACAAGATGAGCAGCCGCAGCTAAAGCGCTGGCTGCGCGCCGCTCTCGGTCACGCCGAACCTTCCCGGTCTACGCATTTCCTACTCAGCTGTTTCCATCTGAGTAGGAAATGCACCAGGCGCTCAGTGGTTGACCATCCGGTCCGCCAGGACTTCGCGCGCCGCGACTTCGCCAGCGATCCTGCCGAAGGTGAGCGCGTTGCCCACGCCCATGCCGCCGCCCGAATAGCGGTTCCCCTGGATGCAGCCGACGGTCTCGCCGGCAGCAAACAGCCCCGGTATCGTTCGGCCATGCGTGTCGCGGACATGGGTCTCCACATCGATATCGAGCCCCGCGCTCGTCTGCCCGATGACCGAAGCACGGACCTCGATCGCGAAATAGGGCGCCTTCTCGATCGGAAAAAACTTGGGAGCCTGCTTGTTCCACTCACGGTCGACGCCGGCGTGCGCGTCCGCATTGTAGCGTGAGACGGTCTCGGCAAGCGCACGGCGATCGATATTGAGGATGTCCGCCAGTTCCTCGATCGACTGCGCGGTGCGGATCTTGCCGGTCGCCGCGTGTTTGCGGATCAGCGCCTCGTCCCAGGTCTGCGAGACCTCGCCGGTATGATAGGGATCGGAGAAACGCCTGTCGGCGCTGCCCTCCACCATCGTCTGTTCATCGAAGATCGCCCAGACATGGGCGCGCGGCTGGGCGTTGATGAGGTAGCCGGAGACGGCGTAGGGCGCATTCTCCGGCATGAACCGGCGCCCGTCGTCGTTCACCAGCATGCACCAGGGCGGCAGGAAAGCCTCCACGGCATTCGGCAACAGCCCGGCCGAGGGAAGGACCAGCCCGGTGTCGTGGCCGGTGATCTGTGCGCCGATATGCTCGCCCAGCTTGATGCCGTCGCCCAGGATGAAGGGGGCATCATTGTGGACCGCGTAGACGATATCGCCGTGCTGCGCGACCGACGGGAAATATTTCGCGCGCATGCCGGGGCTGTTGCCGAAGCCGCCTGTGGTAACGATCACCGCACTGGCGCGCAGATCCATGCCGGCAGCGTGAACGCCCACCACCCGGCCGTCCTCGACCAGCAATCGCTCGACCCGGGTGTTGAGCGCGGTTTCGATCCCCTTCGCGCCGACCTCGTTGCGCAGCAGATTGCCGATGCTGTTCCCCGCGCCGACCGTGCAATGCCCGCGCGGCACGGTGTCGACGCCGGATTTCACCACCCATTGATATTCCGCGCCCAGCGAGATCAGCCATTCGACCGCTTCGGCGCTCCGCTCCGAAAAGGTGCGGATGATGTCCGGCCGCGTCTGCCAGGCATTGAGCGTCATGATGTAGTTGTACATCTCGGCGGGGCTGTCTTCGATGCCTTGCGCCTTCTGAACGCTGGTGCCCGCCGCGTAGACCACGCCCCCGGAAAGCCATGTCGCGCCGCCGAGCTTGCTGTCGGCTTCGAGGATGATCACCGACGCGCCGGCCGCGTGCGCAAACAAGGCCGCCGTCATGCCGGCACCGCCGCCACCTACTATGATGATGTCGAAATCGGTCTTCATCCAGAAATCCCCTCGTCCGAGAACATGTTTTGCGAAGGACGGCGCCACGCCGTCGGCTGTCTACATATTATATGCTTCCTATCCATATACCGGATATCTTTATGTGCAACTCACGGAGAGCTGCAATCAGCGCCGCGCGCCTTTACCCTCGAACGCAGGATCGATGATCGCCGCCTCGGATCGAATCTGGCGGGCCAGATAGGCGCGGACCCGCTCGCGCAGGGCCAGATAGGCGGGATCGTGGCGGTTTGAGTCGCGCAGTGCGATCAGCCGTTCGAGCGCCTCGGTCAGCGCGTGGCGCAAGGCGCCCGCCTCGTCGGCGAGGCTTGCAAGCGTCGGATAAGCGCCCTGCCCGCGCCAGACCTTGTCCATCGCGGCTGAAATGCCAGGGACGGTTTCGTTCCGCTCCTCCAGCCACGACAGCAGATCCGCGAGCAGCGGACGCAGCGCCGCGATGTCGTCCAGCAGCAGCTGGCCCTCGAGTTCGAGCCGAAGCTGGACATGACGCAGCAGGTGCCCCGTCGTCGCAAGGGCGCTGCGCGCGGCGACCGACCCCGCATCCGGCACGACCACGGTCGCCAGGGTATGCTCGATCGTGGCGAGCACATCGCGTGCGGTTGGAACGATCATTGGCCCTGCTCCTCCATCTCGACCGACAGGTTCATCTCCTCGAAGCGCGCACCCGGCACGGGTTCGAACCAGCCCAGCGCGGAACCGAGCGCCCGTTTCACGACGTGGATCACCTCCGTTACCGTCCAGCTCTGGCGGATCGTCGACGTCGGGGTCCCGGCAACGACCGTCGCCGTATGGGCGAACATGACGCCCCGGCCGAACAGCCGGGCGAGCTGGTAATAGCGGATATTCTCCATGGTCACATCGATGCCGCTTTCGGCGCGGTAGAAGGCGACCGCCGTGTCGAGATCCCACCATGTCTCGCCGTCATGGACGATCGGCTCGGTAAAGCCCTGCACCATCGCCAGATCGCTCGCCGGATCGCCGATAATGACCTCCTCCCAATCGCTGAGCGCCACGATCTTGCCATCACGAAACACCTCCTCGCCCAGCCCGTTCGTGCCCTTGCACAGGCTCAGCCGGGGCGCTGACGGCGCATGGTCGCGCAACCATTCGGCGACTTCGAGCAGGAACGGCAGCGGCTCTGCACGCGATTTCGAGAGGCGATCGAGCATCAGGCGCAGGAAGGCGGGCCCCGCGTCTTGCGCGTCGCGTGGCGCCGGCAGCATCTGATCGAAGCCATGCGCCTTCCAGTCGATCCGGTGGATCTGGGCCAGCCTGCGGATATGCTCCTTCGCCGCATCGAGCCGCACCACATCGTAGCGCGGATCGGGATCGCCATAGCCCGCTATGTTCCAGCTGCCCTCGATCTGGTTCCGAATATAGAAGGGCCGCGGCGTCAGCGCAGGATCGTCCTCCCACCACAGCGCCGCGGCGACCGGCAGATCGGTGCGGCCGAGCCGCTCATAGATGAAATATTCCTGATCCAGCGGCGTAGGATCGCCGGCACCGGCCGGATGGTCACTGCGAAGCGTGATTTTCCGAACCTCCGATTCGCCGGAAAGTAGATAGTCAGCGAACCATGTTTGGCGCGAAGTGCCGCGCGTGACTCGCGCGAAATCGGTCACCTGGACCGTTTTTCCGAAGCGCCGGGACAGGTAATTCTGAAGCCAAGGCGTATCGAATTCCTGCATCGCCATCCCGATTTATCCTCTCTTTTCAAACCTATGATATCTTTTTTGGCTCCAGCCGGCAGCAACGGGCGGGCGAGGAACGGGTAACCATCACTTTCATGCAACAGTGCTGGTAAATTGTCGAAGGGCGATTGTTTTTTCCACACATAGTAGTCTAAACGACTATCACCCGGCGTACGACCGGGCCTGGTTTTTTTTGGGGAGGACCCTCTCATGAAGTTGATCAACGCTGCCAGCAGGATCGCTCTCGCTGCCGCGCTTGTCGGCACGACCGCCGGCACAGCCATCGCGCAGAGCGCGCCCGCTGCAACCGCGCCAGCCGAAGCCGCAACCGGCGGCGTCGAAGCCGGCGAAATCATCGTCACGGCCCGTAAGCGCGACGAAACCCTGATCGCGGTCCCCGTGGTCGTCACCGCCGTAGGCGGCGCAACGCTGGCTGCGCGTGGCATCACCAATCTCGATGGCCTTGCCCGCATCACCCCGCAGCTGATCATCGGCAATCAGGGCGGCTCGATCCAGGGCGGCAACATCTCGATTCGCGGCGTCGCCGGCGCCGACCAGAACCCGTTCGGCGACCAGGCTGTCTCGTTCAACATCGATGGCGTCCAGGTCGGCAAGACCACAGTCCGCCGCCTCAGCGACTTCGACATCGGCCAGGTCGAAGTCCTGAAGGGGCCGCAGGCGCTGTTCTTCGGCAAGAACAGCCCAGCCGGCATCATCTCGATCCGCACCGCCGATCCGACCGATCACTTCGAAGCCAAGGCCTCGGCCGGCTATGAGTTCGAAGCGCACCAGATCCGCGCAGAAGGCTATGTCTCCAGCCCGCTGACCGAGACCCTCGGTGTTCGCCTCGCAGGCGTCTATTCGGATATACGCGGCGACATCAAGGACGTGACGCCGGCGAACGCGAACGGCTTCGGCCCGGACAACGGCCACAACAGCTCCTATAAGGACTGGTCGGTTCGCGGCACGCTCAAGTGGAAGCCGACCGACACGTTCGACGCGACGCTGAAGGCGACCTACAGCCGCCTCAACGGCGATGGCCCTGCCTCGAGCACGGCCTTCACCAGCTGCCCGACGGGCACGCGCTTCACCACCTTCCTCGGCGGCACCGTCACGCAGTGCAAAGCCAGCGACGGCGCGAACTCCAATGCCGGATATGGCACGGTCGTCGCGACCAAGCCCGCGACGCTCAACCATTTCCGCGCCGATGGCGAGAACTTCATCAAGCAGAAGCAGTTCCTCAGCGGTTTGCAGATGAACTTCCGCCCGAACGACGTGATCTCGATCGCCTCGGTGACCGGCTATTATTCGGTCCAGGTCGACCAGTGCCAGAACTATGAGAACGACCCGACCGTCATCCTGCCCAGCTGCAACGTCTACAGCGACAAGGAATTCTCGCAGGAGCTTCGCTTCAATACCGACACCGGCGGCCTGCTCGACTTTACCGGTGGTGTATATTTCGCCAGCACGCGCGCATCGACCGGTTCGCTGACCTATCTGTTCGCCACCACGCTGCCACTGCTCGGCGCGAACAGCGCTCTGTACCCAGGATCGGGCGCAGGCAGCGTCGCCGACCCGGCGCTCATCAACGAATATTTCTTCAAGCAGACCGGCTACACCTATTCGGGCTATGCGCAGGTCGCGATCAAGCCGACGCCGGAACTCGAACTCGACATCGGCGGCCGCTACACCAAGGAGCGCAAGCGCCTGCCATCGGTTCGCAACGGCGGCGGCGTAGCGGATTTCACCGGCGGTCCGAACTTCGTCGGCGAACATCCGATCCTCGATGCGTCGACGGAAGTCCCCTCGACCATCCTGGCGAAGCGCAAGGGCTCGTGGAGCGACTTCTCTCCTGAAATCACCGCCTCCTATCGCCCGGACCGGCACACCACCTTCTTCGGATCGTACAAGCACGGCTTCCTGTCGGGCGGCTTCAACTCCGGTTCGGTTACCTTCAATCCGCCTTCGGGCCAGCTCGACCTCAGCTACAAGCCCCAGATCGTGAAGGGCTTCGAAGCCGGCGTGAAGCTGGAGATGCTCGGCAACGCACTGCGCATGAACCTCGCGGCCTATAGCTACAAGATCACCGACCAGCAGGTGGCGGTGGTGTTCAACACCACCAATGCCGTCACCAACGCAGGCGGCTCGAAGGTCAAGGGTATCGAGTTCGACGCGAACTATCGTACGCCGATCACCGGTCTCTCGGTCAACGCCGCGGCCTCCTACAACAAGGGCAAGTACACCAAATATGCCAACGCCCCCTGCTATGGCGGACAGACGCCGGCACTGGGTTGCGTCGGCGGCGCCCCCGACGGCGCCGGCGGCACCCAGGATCTGGGCGGCACCGAGCTTATCCGGGCGCCCGACTGGAACCTCAGCGGCGGCTTCGACTATCTGGCGCCGCTGACCGACAGCCTCCGTCTCGGCCTGTCGGCCAACGCCACCTACTCGGCGAGCTACCTGACCGACGCATCCTCGGCGCCCAACGGCCGTCAGCCTTCTTACACGCTGATCGACGCCAACGCCCGGCTCATCGGACCTGACGATGCCTGGGAACTGGCGGTGATCGGCCGCAACCTCACGGACAAGCGCTACTACGTCGCCAGCAGCCTGGTGCCGTTCGCGTTCAATCCGACGGGCGGCCTGCTCGACCGGTTCAGCACGATCAGCCGCGGTCGCGAGATCATGGTCCGCGCGACGGTGAAGTTCAGTAAGTAAACCTAACGAACGGGCCGGGGTACCACCCGGCCCGTTTCTTATTCCGGAGCCCGGCATGGCGAATATCATTGTAGTGGGTGGCGCAGGCGGGCTTGGCCAAGCGGTCGTCGCGGCCCTGCTCGCGCAGGGCGACACCGTCTCGATTACGGTACTGAACGATGCGGAAGCGGCCTCGGCCCGCTCTGCCACGCCCGGCATCTCCGCGGTGCATATGCTTGACCTCGGCGATGCGAATGCGGTGCGCGAGCGCTTGGGTTCGGTCCTGGCGCAGGGCGACGCGATCGACGGCCTCATCGTCTGCGCGGCAATCGCTCCGCTTGGCCCGCTCGAGACCACTCCGGTGAATGTCGTCCGCAAGACGCTGGAGATAAACACCGTCTCATCGATCGCGATCTACCAGGCGGCGCTTCCAGTGCTGCGCGAGACAGGCGGGCGGCTGCTGTTCGTCTCGTCGATGGCCGGCGTTGCCGCGATGCCGTTCATCGGCGCCTATGTCACCTCGAAGTTCGCGCTCGAAGGCGCGGTCGACGTGATGCGGCGCGAAGCGGCCCCGCAGGGCGTGAAGGTGGTGCTGGTCCAGCCGGGCGGCATCAGGACGCCGATGGTCGACGCGCAGTTGATCGAGGTCGCCGATCGCCTAGCGGCCCTCGATGCCGAGGATAGCGAGCGCTATGGCTATCTCTACAAGGCTTTCAAGGTGATGGCGGCAGAGAGCCACTACAAGACGGCATCGAGCCCGGAAGCTATTGCCGCGACGGTGATCGAAGCGATCAAGGCCGACAACCCCGCCCCGCGCTATCCAGCCGGCGAGGATGCGAAGCAGCTGATCGCGCTGGCGAGGACGGGCGACGAGCAGCTCGATCAGGCCTTCGCCGGCATGTTCGCGCAGGCCGCCGCGGCGGCGTGACGGAGGGGGCGTGGCTTCCGCGTCCATCACCGCGCCCCACTGCCCCGACTATGTCGAGATCGAGGCAGCGCGCGAGGCGACCGGCATGCGCCTCGCGACGACGCGCGGCGTTCCGGGACCCTGGGGCGAAGCGGCAAAGGGCATCCTCTACGTCAAGCGCATTCCCTATCTGCGCGTCGCCCAGGACGCCGGCGAGCCGAACGAGGCGCTGGTGGCATGGACCGGGATCGACAGTGCCCCGGTGATGATATGGAATGACGAGCCGCCGCGTGCGGGTTGGGCCGAAATCCTGGCGCTCGCCGAAAGGATCGCCCCCCACCCCCCGCTGATCCCCGCCGACGAGAGGGCGCGGGCGGCGATGTTCGGCCTGCTCCACGAACTGTGCTCCGAGGATGGCTTCGGCTGGAACCGGCGGCTCATCCATTTCGCGCAGGCGCGCGAGGCGGCAGCGGCCAGCACCGCCGGCCTCGACAATGCCCAGTTCGAGCGGCTGCTGCGCAAATATCCGATCGGACATAACGTCGAGCGCGCCCGAGCGCGCCTGATCGCGATACTGACATTGCAGTCCGACCTGCTACGCGCTCAACATAGCGCCGGCAGCCGATATTATTTCGGGGACGCCCTCACCGCCGCGGACATTTACGGCGCCTGCTTTGCGGCGATGATCCAGCCCTTGCCGCAAGACTGCTGCGCAATGGCACCGGAACTTGCCGCCTCCTACACGCTCAGCGATCCGGAGATTCTCGCGGCCGTCGACCCCCTGATCCTCGCGCATCGCGACTTCATCTACCGAAACCACATGGAATTGCCGCTTCGACTCTGAACGGCCAGAGATCAAGGAGACCCTGGATGACTGATCTTACCGGCAAAGTGGCGGTCGTGCTCGGCGCTTCGGCGGAAGGCGGCACCGGTTGGGGCATCGCCGAGGGGCTTGCCGCGCGCGGGGCGAGGGTCGTGGTCGGAGCGCGCAGCATGGAGCCGCTGGAACGGCTTGCGAGTAAGATCGGCGGCCTGGCCGTCAAGTGCGACGGCGGCGACCACGACCAGATCGCCGCGCTGCGCGATGCGGCGGTGGCCGCCTATGGCAAGATCGACGTGGCCGTGAACTCGGCTGCGACGCCAACGCTCGGCCTGATCGCCGAGGCGACGCCGGAGCTGATGCAGCAGGCTGTGCAGGTCAACCTGTTCGGCATGGCCTATTTCGTGAAACTGATGGCGGAGGGAATGAACGACGGCGGGTCGATCGTGCTGATCTCCTCGATGAGCGCGACTCATCCCGTCGTCCCGCACTTCGCCTATGCCGCGGCAAAGGCCGGCACCGAAGCGATGATCAAATATGCCGCGCTGGAATATGGCCCCCGCCGCATCCGCGTAAACGGCATCCGGATCGCCACCGTGATGTCGGAAATGGCCGGAGAATTCTATGCCATGCCGGGCGTGAGCGAGCGATTCATTCACGAGATCCCGCTGGGCCGGATGGGCCAGCCGGAGGATATGGCCGATGCGGTCATCTGGCTCGCCGGCCCCGCCTACATCACCGGCAGCATGCTGGACATCAGCGGCGGCAACCAGATCAACCGCTTTCCGTTCCTCCACGAACTACCCGGCGGGGACACGAACTACGAAGGCTCCGGCGCGCTGGCCGATCGCGAGCAAGGCAAGGGATATGTGTCGTCGACGAAGCGCTAGCCCGGCAAAGGAGAAAGAGAGAATGATGGCCGATCGTCGCACGCATCTTCGCTCATGCCCATTTTGCGAAGCGGCATGCGGAACCGTGGTGACCGCCGATCACGCGACGCGCGCCGTGACCGACGTGCGGGGCGACCCTGCCGATCCGTTCAGCCGCGGCTTCATCTGCCCGAAGGCCTATGGGCTGACCGAGCTGCACGCCGATCCCGATCGGCTGCGCAAGCCGCTGCGCCGCCGCGGGCGGGACTTCGAGGAAATCGGCTGGGATGCGGCGATGGACATGGCCGCCGAACGGATCGCGGACATCCAGAAGCGCCACGGCCCGCATGGCATCGCCTATTATTTCGGCAATCCGACCGGTCATAAGGGCCCGCTGCTGCTCTACGGACGGCTGTTGATGCAGACGCTGGGCAGTATGCAGGTCTACTCGCCGGGCACGCTCGACCAGATCCCGAAATTCGTGAGTGCCGCCTATATGTTCGGGGGGCCGATGATCCAGCCGCTCGTCGATCTGGACCGGGTCGAGCACCTCATCATCATCGGCAACAATCCGGTCGTGAGCCAGGGCAGCATGCTCGTCGCGCCGGGCATCCGCCGCCGGATCGAGGCCGTGCGCGCCCGCGGCGGCAAAGTGGTGGTCATCGATCCGCGCCGGACCGAGACGGCGGCGATCGCCGACAGCCATGTTCCGATCCGCCCCGGAACCGACGTTTTCCTGCTGATGGCCATGGTGCACGTCATCGCACGCGACGGCCTCGTGCGGCTCCGTGCGGCGGACGGGCTGGTCAAGAATCTCGATGCGCTGCTGGCGGTCGCCGCGGACTTCCCGCCCGAGCGCGTCTCCGATGCTTGCGGTGTTCCGGTCGAGACCATCGAAACGCTCGCCCATGAGCTTGCAACGGCTCCCAGCGCCGCCATCTACGGCCGCACCGGCACTTGCACCCAGCGCTTCGGCACGGCGACTTCCTGGCTGATCGACGCGCTCAACACGATCACCGGCAATCTCGATCGCGCCGGCGGCAACCTGTTTTCCGGCGGCGGCATTCCGATGGGGATGCTGTTCGAGGATGACTGCAAGGACGGGGTCTTCCCGGTCGGACGCTGGCGATCCCGGGTGTGCGGGTTGCCCGAGGCGATCGGAATGCTGCCGACGGCGGCACTCGCCGACGAGATGCTGGTACCCGGCGACGGGCAGGTGCGCGGCCTGATCACCCAGGCAGGCAATCTGATGCTGTCCAACCCCAATGCGGCGAAACTGACCCGCGCAATGGAGGGCCTGGAGTTCATGATGTCTTTCGACATCTATGTGAACGAGACGACCCGCCACGCCGAGCTGATCATCCCCGGCCCGTCTTATGCCGAGCACTCGGATTTTGCCGCGGTGACGGCCTATGAGACAATCCGCAAGTTCGTGAAGTGGGGCCCGCCGGTGTTCGAACCGGAGCCGGGCATGCCGCACGACTGGGAAATCTTCACCGGAATCGTCGCGCGGCTGCGCGGCACGAGTGCGGCCCAGGTCGAGGAAGACTATATGACGTCCATCTTAGGCCTGGCGCTTGCCGAAGGCCGGCCGGAAGGCCGCGATGTCCCGTTCGGCGAGGCACGTGCGCTGGTCGGCGACGTTCCGGGACCGGACAGGCTGTTCGACATCCTGATCCGCGGCGGGCCGATGGGTGACGCCTTCGGCCGGATCGCCGATGGCCTGACCCTGGAGCGCGTGAAGGCTCACCCCCACGGCCTCGACCTCGGCCCGCTCGACGAGGGCATGCTGCCCAAGATATTGCGTACGCCCGACCGGCGCGTGGATCTGGCACCACCGCAGATTACGGCCGAGCTCCCCCGGATTGTCGAGGCTCTCGAGGAAGCGGCCGTGCCCGGCTCGCTGCTGATGATAGGCAGGCGGCATGTGCGCTCGAAGAACGCCTGGATGCATAATGTCCACCTGCTGGTGAAGGGCAAAGACCGATGTACCGCGCTGATCCATCCGCGCGATGCCGCCGAGCGCGGGATCGTCGACGGCATGTCGGTGCGTGTCAGCACCGCAATCGGCTCGATCGAGCTTCCTGCCCAGCTTAGCGACGAGATGCTGCCAGGCGTGATCAGCATCCCGCATGGCTGGGGACACCGCGATGCGCGCACGAGGCAGGCTGTCGCCAATGCGCACCCCGGCGCCAATGCGAACTCCATCATCGACGAAAGCGTTCTCGACATGCCCTCGGCCACGACCGTGCTCAACGGCGTCCCCGTGACGGTGGAGGCCATGGCCGCGTGACGGAGATAACCGACACCGACAGCGAACTGGTCCACCGGAGCCAGGAGCGCTATCGCCTGCCGCAGGGCGCGCGACAGATCCTCCTGATCCGGCATGGATCGAGTGTCGGCGAGACGATGGACACGATCGAGTTGGGCGCGCTCACCATCAGCGATCCGTGTTTGTCACCTGAGGGCGAAAGCCAGGCGGCACTGCTCGCCGACTATCTGGCGACGGAGGAGATCGCCGCGATATTCGTCACGCCGCTGCGCCGCACCCACCAGACCGCAGCCCCGCTCGCCGCGCGGCGAGAGTTGCCCACCATCGAGATCGCGGACCTGCGCGAAGTTCATCTCGGGGATTGGGAGCATAGCTTCTATGGCCATGCCCGCGCCGGCCACCCGCTCGTCTCGCGGATGTTCGCCGAGGAATCGTGGGAAGTCGTCCCCAATGCCGAACCGGTGCACGCATTTGCCGCGCGGGTGCGGCGCGGGATCGAGGCGATCGTCAACGCGGTGCCGGCCGGGACAACCGTTGCCGCCTTCTCCCATGCCGGGACGATTGCGGAACTCTGCCGGCAGGCGACCGGCAGCCGGCCCTTCGCCTTCATGGCGCCGGAAAACAGCTCCGTGTCGCGGCTCGTCGTTACCGAGCGAGGGGAGTGGAAGCTCCGCTCGTTCAACGACGTGGCGCATCTGGGCTATTCATGACCACCACCGATCAAAGGGAGAAGGCGCATGACCGATACCGACAAGCTGGGCCCGATCGTGATCGATGCGAGCGCGTTCGTCGCACATTTCTATGTGAAGCCCGAACTGCGCGACGCCTTCGTCGAAAAGTTCAACGGGCTCTGGCAAGCCGATATCGATGGCCTGCGCGCGTCGGTCAACTTCGTCTTCTATGGCTGGGGCCGGGACCAGAACGAGTTCGTCGCAATCGAATCCTGGAAGGATGACGCTATCACCGCGGAGGTCCGGCGATCGGAGTTTTTCCAGGAGAAGGTCGGAGAGCTGCTGTCGCTTTGCGACAGGCCGATGCTGGTCGAACTCTACACCGGCATGGAGGCCGGGCGCCAGCTGTTCATCGACCTCCCGGCAGGCGAATCAAGGGTTCATCCGCGTGCCGGGGAAATCTGCGGCGTTTTCGCGTGAGCCGGCTCGGAACTCAATGCGTCGTTAGTTCGCTTGCATATCGAATGGAAACTACCGAAGTAGGCCGCTAAGGCGAATCGAATACCTTCGCGCGGGAAGGTAAGTTGCTGGACACAAGGAAGAACGGGAGAGTGGAATGGGCGGAAAGATCCGGGTCGGCATCATCGGGATGCAGCCAGGTCGAAGCTGGGGCGCGACCGCGCATATCCCGGCGCTGATCGCGCTTTCCGACGACTATGCGGTGACCGCGCTCAGCACGACGCGGCAGCAAAGCGCGGATGCCGCAGCCGCGGAATATGGCGTGCCGCATGCCTTCGACAACCATCAGGCGCTGGTTTCCTGCCCGGAGGTCGACCTGGTCGCAGTGACCGTGAAGGTGCCGCACCATCTCGAACTCGTCACCGCCGCGATCGAGGCCGGCAAGCATGTCTATTGCGAATGGCCGCTCGGTAACGGCATTGCCGAGGCGCGGCAGATGGCGGCGCTGGCGAAGGCCAGGGGCATCAAGGCCGCGATCGGGCTCCAGGCGCGACAGGCGCCAGCCGTGCGCTACGTCGCGGACCTCATCGCCCAGGGCTTCATCGGCGATGTGCTGTCGACCAGCCTGATCGGTATCGGCGCCAACTGGGGCGAATATGTCGACCAGCCCAACGCCTATACCGCCGACAAGAGCAACGGCGTGACCCTGCTGACCATCCCGGTCTCGCACACGATGGACGCCGTCTGTCAGGTTCTCGGCGAGGTCGAATCGCTGGCCGCGACCACCGCGAACCGGCGCAAGCAGACGATCCTTGCCGAAACCGGCGAGGCGCTGCCGCTCACATCCGAGGATCAGGTCGCATTCTCCGCAATGCTGGCCGGCGGCGTGGTCGCCTCGCTCCATTACCGCGGCGGCATGTCAAAGGGGACCGGGCTGGCCTGGGAAATCAACGGGACCCGGGGCGATCTCCGGATCAGCGCATGGGCAGGTCATCTCCAGCTGGCCGACCTCAACCTCGAGGGCGCAGGCGCCGAGGACGAGGCGATGAAGCCGATGCCGATACCTGACAGCTATTATGCGACGTCGATTCGCAACGGCGTCGCACTCAACGTCGCCGAAGCCTATGCGCGCTTCGCCACTGATATTCGCGAGGGAACGACGCAGTGCGCGACCTTCGAGGATGCCGTCACGCGTCACCAGATGGTGGAGGCGATCGAACGGTCTGCCGCGACCGGGCAAAGCGTCCGCCCCGGCGACTGCTAGGCCCCACGGGCGCCGCACGAATATCACCTGGCGTCCGGCCCGGAAGGTCGACGCCTGACAATCAAGGAGTATTCGACATGAGTTTGCTGGAAGGCCGCGTGGCCATTGTTACCGGTTCGGGCCGCGGCGTCGGCCGGGCTTATGCGCTGATGCTAGCCAAGCACGGAGCCAAGGTCGTCGTGAACGATCTCGGCTCGGCAGCGAGCGGCGAAGGCACCGACGAAACGCCGGCCCAGGAGGTCGTCTCAACGATCCGGGCGGGAGGCGGTGAGGCGGTGGTCAACACCAACGACGTGTCCGACTGGCAGGGCGCTCAGGCCATGGTGCAGCAGGCGGTAGACACCTTCGGCCGCCTCGATGTGTTAATCAACAATGCCGGCATCCTGCGCGATCGCATGCTCGTCAACATGAGCGAGGACGAGTGGGACAGCGTCATCAAGGTTCACCTCAAGGGTACCTTTGCGCCGATGCACCATGCCGCCAACTATTGGCGCGTCCAGTCCAAGGCCGGGCAGCCGGTCGACGCACGCATCATCAACACCACCTCGCATTCCGCACTGTTCGCGAATATCGGGCAGACCAACTATGCGGCCGCGAAGGGGGGCATAGCGACGCTGACGCAGGTGGCGGCGCGCGAACTTCAGCGGATCGGCGTGACGGTGAACGCCATCGCCCCGCGCGCCAACACGCGCATGACCGAAGGCCTGCGCGAATATACCGAGGAACAGCTCGAAAAACGTGATCCCGAATGGATCGCCGGCCTGGTCGCCTGGCTGGCGAGCGCGGAGTCGAAGGACATTTCCGGGCGCATCTTCGAGGCTTGGGGCTATCGCTACTCGGTCATCGAGAGCTGGCAGCACGGTCCGGCGACGGAGCCGAGCAAGGACCCGACCGAGCTCGACAAGCGCATCCACGACATCGTCCGTTTTGCCCGCGCCAATGCCGGCATCGACCCCAACAGCTGGATGGTGCCCTGACCTGAACAGGGTGCGCGGACCAAAGGACAGGAGAGCTCAGCATGCAGCTTACACCATATGACGAATATCCGGTTCATCAGGCCGCGCACCCGTTCAGCTACATTCCGTCGACCGACTATAATTGGGACGACGGCTATTATTTCGGCGTGTTCAGCCCCGACGACGGGGTATTTCTGGCAACCGGCGCGCGGGTCAACCCGAACAGCGACCTGTTCGGCGGCTATGCCCTTCTCAATGTGCGCGGGCACCAGACGACGCTGCGCTTCAACCGGGTGTGGCGTCCCGATTTCAGCCTGAAGATCGGGCCGTGGCGGGTCGAGTTCATCGAGCCGCTCAAGTCGCTGAGGCTTGTCCTGGAGCGTAACGAGAGCGGGATGGAGTTCGACATCCTGTGGACCGGGAGCAGCCCCGCCTTCCTGGAAGAGCATCACATTGCGACTCATCGCGGCCGGCGGACGACCGACCAGACGCGATACTCGCAGCCCGGCTTCGCGCAAGGCACGATGTCGCTGGGCGACCAGCGATGGACGATCACGCCCGACAAATGGAGCGGCGCCCGCGATCATAGCTGGGGCCTATATGCCGAGCGCCCGCCGCTCTCGCCGATGGCCTCGATCCTGCCCCCACGCGAGGTCGACATCGGGCCGCAGCGTGCCCTGCGATTCTGGACCTGCTTCCGCAGCGATCCCTATAGCGGCTTCTTCCATCTCCATGAGGACGCGGAAGGCAGGCAGGCCAAGTTCAACGACGTCTTCGGAACGCCGTTCGGCGGCAAGCTCTTCAAGGGCTGGGACGAAGCGATCGAGCTGGTCGCGGGCCGCCACGAAATGGAGTTCGACGAGGGATCGCGCCTGCTGAAGAAAGCGACGATCCACCTGACCGACGATCAGGGCCGCGAGTGGAAGCAGGTCTATGAAACGGCCGCGCCGCCCTGGGTGGTGCAGACGATGGGCTATCATCCGGGCAGCTGGAAGGACGGCGGGACCTTCTTCACCTATCATGGCTCCGAAACGCTGGCGATC
The DNA here is from genome assembly GCF_037861105.1 of Rhizorhabdus argentea. NCBI lineage: Bacteria > Pseudomonadati > Pseudomonadota > Alphaproteobacteria > Sphingomonadales > Rhizorhabdaceae > Rhizorhabdus > Rhizorhabdus argentea. The sequence continues at coordinate 37,160 of NZ_JBANFK010000011.1, read as the reverse complement.
GAGCATGATGTGTTCGATTTCTCGAAGCAGCCGACGCCCTACCGCGCCTATAAAGTGAGCGGCGAAGCGGCGGAGACCAATTTCGGCGAGGGCAATCAGGCGGCCGACACCGTCTACGGCCCCGAATATCTCGCTCGGGTCACCACCTACGCTCCCGATGGAACGGTTTCCACCGGCGCTGCCCAGATCGAGATGTTCATCAAGGGACGCTACGCACCCTATGGGATCGAATGAGCCAGGGCACCCTAGTGGGCTAGTGCGCCGTTCGAATTCGTTCTTTCGCCCATCTTGCAGCCAGCTGGCGCTTGGCTTTTGGGGAAATGGTGTGTAGGCTTACTGTTGTGCGGCGAAAACGCTGCCCGAGGACGAGGACAGGAAAATGGGCGTAGAAGACGCTAAGATGCAGCAGGGCTTCGGAACCGCCGCAGGCCCGCTGGCTGCCGATCTGATCACCGGGGACCCCCGTGCGGAGTCGGCGCTGAAGGATGTCGGCACCTTCTTCGCCGAACCGAAGAAGGTCAAATCCTCCCGCTACTATAGCCCCGAGTTCGCAGCGCTCGAGATGGAGCATGTCTGGAAGAAATCCTGGCAGGCCGTCGCTCGCGAGGAAGACATCCCCGAGGTCGGCGATCGCAAGCCTTACGACGTGGGCATGCTATCCTACATCATCATCCGTTCCGGTCCAGATGAGTTCCGCGCCCTACAGAATGCCTGCCTCCATCGCGGCACGCGGCTGTGCAACAATTTCATGGCCGGCGAGTCGATCAAGTGCCCGTTCCACGCTTGGGAATGGAACACCGACGGCACGCTCCGCAACGTGCCCAGCCGTTGGGATTTCCCGGTGGTCGAGGAGGCGTCCTATCGGCTCCCCGAAGCAAAGGTCGGAACCTGGGGCGGCTGGATCTTCATCAATCCCGATCCCGATGCCGGTCCGCTCGAAGATGCTCTAGGCATTCTCCCGCAGCATTTTGGCCCACGCGAATCCGAGCAGCGCTTCACCGCGGTCGGCTTCCGCAAGAAGCTGCGCGGCAACTGGAAGCAGGCCCAGGAGGCGTTCCACGAAGCCTATCACGTGGTCGAGACCCACACCCAGATCCTCGACTATAATGGCGACACGCAGACGCGGTACGACACCTGGGACGACGGCAAGTCGCAGGTCAGCCGCTCGATTACCCCTTCGGCCATCCCGAGCGGACATCTCGGCGACGAGGCGTCGATGAGAAAGGCCGCCGAGGAATCCATGCGGATGTTCGCGACGGCCTTTCCCGGCGTCGAGTTGCCCCCGATCAAGTCTGGCGAGACCGGCCGCTCGGAGGTTGCCGAGTGGCGGCGCCAGACGATGAGCGCGATGCTTGGAGTCGATTTCTCGCAACATTCGGATTCGTACATGCTGGATGCGAACCAGTATTTCATGTTCCCGAATTTCTGGCCGTGGTGGGGCGAAGGACTGCCGCTCACCTACCAGTTCATGCCCTATAAGGATGATCCCAATGCGTGCGTCATGGAGGTGCGGCTGACGCTGCCTTTTTCGCCGGACGGCCCGCGTCCGGCGGCGGCGGAACTTGTCGAGCTGGATTTCGACCAGCCGGTTTCCTCCGTGCCGGAGATGGGCATCATGGCGACGATCTTCGACCAGGATTTCAGCAACATTCCGCTCGTCCAGTTGGGCCTCCCCTCGACCGCCAATGCGGAAGCCGAGGTGACGCTGGGCCTGTACCAGGAAAGCCGTATCCAAGCCTTCCAGGATATGATCGATCGCAAGATCGCCGCCGGTACGGCCGCCTGAGCCATTGTAATTCCCGTCGCGGAAGATAGTACGCTGTATAACCACAAAGGGTGCGAACGGAGATAATGTAGATGGCGATCCAGATCCTGCTGCCCAAGCTCGGCTTCTCGATGAACGAAGGCATCCTGGCCGAATGGCTGGTGGCGGATGGCGGCGCAGTCAAGGAAGGCGACCCGCTGTTCGCGCTGGAGAGCGACAAATCGACCCAGGAGATAGAGTCCCCCGCATCTGGGACGCTCAAGATCATCGCGCAGGCCGGCGAAACCTACGAAGTCGGAGCCGTGCTGGGCGAGATCGCCTGACCAATGCGATTGTTGCGGCCAGGCTCGACACGAGCATCGCCCGATAGATGAACGAACAACGAGCGGTGAACGGGAGCAGGAATGAAGAAGACTGATAAGGTGATCATCACCTGTGCGGTGACGGGATCGGTCCACACTCCTTCGATGTCGCCGCATCTGCCGATCACAGCCGATGAAATCGCCCGGGACGCGATCGCCGCAGCCGAGGCCGGTGCCGCGATGCTGCATCTGCATGCCCGCAATCCCGCTAACGGCCAACCGAGCCAAGACCCAGACCTGTTCGCCGCCTTCCTGCCGCGCATCAAGCAATCGACCGACGCGATCCTGAATATCACCACCGGCGGCGGCCTCGGCATGAGCCTGGACGACCGGCTGGCGCCGGCGAAGCGGTTCCGCCCCGAAGTCTGCTCGATGAACATGGGCTCGGTGAACTTCAACATCTCCGGCGCGGGCGCGAAGATCTCCGAGTGGAAGCACGAGTGGGAGAAGCCTTATCTCGACATGACGAAGGACTTCATCCTGTCGAACAGCTTCGCCCAGATCGAGCGCGCGATGACCGAACTTTCGGGCCAGGGAACGCGCTTCGAGTTTGAATGCTACGACATCGCCCACCTCTATAATCTCGCGCATTTCGTCGATCGCAAGATCATCGAACCGCCCTTCTTCATCCAGGGCGTGTTCGGCATCCTCGGCGGTATCGGCCCGGATCCCGAAAACGTCATGCACATGAAGTCGACGGCGGACCGGCTGTTCGGCGACAACTTCCTGTTCTCGCTGCTCGCCGCGGGCAAGCACCAGATCCGGCTCACCACCTTGTCCGCCTTGCTCGGCGGCTCGGTCCGGGTCGGGCTGGAGGACAGCCTCTATGCCGGCAAGGGTCGGCTCGCCACCTCCAACGCCGAGCAGGTCAGCAAGATCCGGCACATTCTCGAGGAGTTGAGCCTCACCGTCGCCACCCCGGACGAGGCCCGCGCGATGATGCAGACCAAGGGCGGAGACAATGTCAGCTTCTGATCCAGCGATGATGCCGGAGCTCGATCCGAACATGGCGATCCGCGATGGCGGGCCGCTCGATCTGGCGGATATGCTGCTGCTCTCGGACTATACGTCGGTCCACGCAACGCGCGTTCCGGACAAGACGGCGCTGATTTTCGGCGAGTATAGGTGGAGCTACGCCGCTCTGGATCGCGCATGCGACCAGACGGTCGCGTTGTTCGCCGGGATGGGCTTGGAGCCCGGTGACCGGCTGGCCTATGTCGGCAAGAACAACGATCTTTTCTTTGCGGTTCTGATCGGCGCGATACGGGCGCAGCTCGTGCTTGTACCGATCAACTGGCGCAACACCGCTGCCGAGACGCGCTATGTGCTGGAGGACAGCGGTGCGAAGCTGATCCTCACCGACCAGGAGTTCGCTGCAATGGCGCGCGCCGCCTCGGGCGAGGCATTGCCGATGATCATCGTCGACGAGCCAGGCGCAGAGGGGCTGCGCGCGCGGATCGCTGCGGCGCAGCCTGCACCACGCCGCGCACTCGATCCCGCCGCACCCTGCCTGCAGCTCTATACGAGCGGCACCACTGGCCGTCCCAAGGGTGTCATCACGTCGCAGCGCGCCTGTTCGATCCAGCGTCACATCGAGATCGTCGGTCCCTATTTCTTCGACTGGGGCGACGACGAGATCCTGCTATCCCCGCTGCCGAGCTTTCACATCGGCGGCATGTCCTGGGTAGGCACCGGCCTCGTGCGCGGTGCGACCGTGGTCGTGACGCCCAATACAGCGCCCGCCATATTGCTCGATCTCTGCCTGCAGCATGGCATCACCCGCACCTTCATCGTGCCTACGCTGGTGCGCGCGCTCATCAACGAGATGGACGCACGCGCGGTGCGCGTGCCCACGCTGCGCGGCATTCACTACGGCGCCGCTTCGATGGACCCGGCCCTGCTCGAGCGCTCCGTCGATCGGCTGGGCTGCCAGTTCCTGCAATATTACGGCATGACCGAAATCTCGGGGACGATGACCATCCTGGGCCCGCGCGAACATGACAGCTCACGGCCGCAGCTGTTGCGGTCGGTCGGCAAGCCTTTGCCCGGCCATCAGATCGCCATCCGCAACCCTCAAGGCGAACTTCTGGAGATCGGCCAGCCAGGCGAAATCTGGGTGAAGGGGCCGACGCTGCTGATCGAATATTGGAACAACCCGCAAGCGACCGCCGAAGCGCTGATCGACGGCTGGTACCGTACCGGCGATGGCGGCCGGCTGGATGCCGAGGGCTATCTCTACCTCACCGACCGGATCAAGGACATGATCGTCTCGGGCGGGGAGAATGTCTATCCGGCCGAGGTCGAGGCGGTGTTGCGCGATCATCCCGCAGTGCTCGATTGCGCCGTGTTCGGGCTGCCGCACCCGAAGTGGGGCGAAGGCGTGACGGCGGCGCTCGAGCTCAAGCCGGGCCGCAGCGTCGATACCGATGAAGTGATCGCTTTCGCGCGCAAGTCGCTCGCCGCGTACAAGGTTCCGCGTCGCATCGAGGCCGGCGTCACCCTGCCCCGCACCGCAGCCGGAAAGGTGCAGCGCGCCATGATCCGCAAGCAATTCCTCGATAGCTGAGTTCAACTCCACCGCTGGAAAGCACGACCAGCGCGCCGGCGCTTCGAACAGGGAGAGAGCAGATGGGCCGTCTTGATGGCAAGGTCGCGATCGTCACCGGTGGCGCGCGCGGTCTGGGCGCCGCCGCAGCAGCGGCGCTGGTGGCGGAGGGCGCCGCGGTCGTGGTCGGCGATGTCCTCGACGAGGTCGGCAAGGCCTGCGTCGCGGCGCTGGCATCGGATGGCGGGCGCGCCGCCTATGTGCCGCTCGACGTACGCAGCGCCGAGTCGTGGAGCAACACGGTCGATACGGCGATGCGGCTTTGGGGACGGCTCGATTGCCTCGTCAACAATGCCGGCATCAACAATCCGATCGATATCGAGGCAGCTTCCGCGGAAGACTTCCGGGCGATCCTCGATGTGAATCTGATCGGCGCGTTCCTCGGCATCAAGGCGGTGCTGCCCGCGATGCGCCAGTCCGGCGGCGGCTCGATCATCAACGTCGCTTCGAATTCCACGGCGATGGTGCTGCCGACCACCTCGATGTACGGCGCCAGCAAGGCCGCGATCGCTAATCTGGCGAAAACGACGGCGGTCCACTGCGCGTTGCGGGGCGATAATATACGGGTCAATTCGGTGCATCCGGGGCCGCATGAAACCGAGATGCTCGCCAATCCGCAGGTGCGCGCGATGCCCCAGGTCAAGGCGCTGATCGACGCCGTACCGATGGGGAGGATGGGCCGGCCCGAAGAGTTCGGGAAACTCGTCGCATTTCTCGCCTCGGACGACTCGAGCTATATCACCGCGTCGGAGATGTTCATCGACGGCGGCCTGACCGCAGTCTCATTCGCCGATCCGACCGCGGTGCGCCCGAGCTGAACGCCCGGCCGCGCGCCGGCTCACTCGAGCAGGCGCGCGCGGATGCGTTCCGCCATATCGTCGTCGACGCCGATCACCTCGCGCAGGAACCCGCGCGCAGAGCCGAACCGTTCCTCCATCATCGCGAACGTTGCGTGAAGATAGGCGGCGTCGGCACGCAGCATCGGCGCCCAGATCTGCGGATCGATATCCGCCAGCCTGTCGCCGATCGGCTCGTGCCGGACGATCTCGGCGAGCTTCTCGATGAATAGGTCGGTCAGTTCGTAATCTTCGACGATCGTCTCGCGGGGAACGCCGAGCAGGTCGAGCAGCAGCGCCGCGGCGACGCCAGTGCGGTCCTTGCCGGCGGAGCAATGAAAAACGAGCGGGAGGGCGCCATCCGCCAGCCGGCGGAACAGCTCCTGATAGGCGGGTGCCTGTTCTTCCGCGATCTCGTGATAGAGCGCGATCATCCGCTCGCGCGAACGATCCTGGTTGGCCTCGGCATGGCAGAATATGGCGACGAAGTCGGCGCTGCTCATGTCGTAGTCGCGCGCCCAGACTTCGAATCCGGCATCTGGCGCGAAGAGCGAGGGCCGCTTGGTACGCTCCGCCGTGCTGCGGAAATCGCACACTGTTCGCAACCCCAGCTTGTCGAGCACCGCGTGGTCGCTAGCGTCGAGCGAGGCCATGGTGCCGGATCGATAGACGAGCCCCCAGGCCGTAGTACGCCCGTCGACGGTCCGATAGCCGCCGATGTCGCGGAAATTATGCCCGCCCGAAAGCGGGATGATGCGATTCGCTACGGGCCCGCCATCAATCGCCGTACAGTCGTCCATCGCGAATATCCTTCCGCCATATCGATAGCTTGGCGACGTTACCGGTCAGAGACTCCGGCTGGCCAGCCATCTCTCGCGCGCGCGCCGCATCCGCCATGGCAACTCGGAACCCGCTCGCCAAGCTTATTTTCTTATGCTAGCATACTAAATATAAAATCCAGCCGAGAGGATATCATGGCCACTGCCCGTAACGCGCCCGCGTATCGCGACAGCACCGCTCCGATCTATCAGGACATCATAGCCGACGATCCCATTCCCGCGCCTGCGATGTTCCGGGACTATTCCGAAACCGACGTTCCGGTGACCAGCGTGGCGCGGGACGAATATCGTAGCCCCGCCTTCGCCATGCTCGAACGCGAACATGTCTGGAGCCGGGTGTGGCAGTTGGCATGCCGAGAGGAGCAGATTCCCGAGGTGGGCGACGTCGTGGTCTATGAGAGCCCCGGCGCGTCGATCCTCGTGGTGCGGTCCGGCGACGACGAAATCCAGGCCTATTATAATAGCTGCCGCCACCGCGGCATGAAGCTGTGCGCGCATGACACCAGCGTCAATAAGCTGGCCTGCCCGTTCCACGGCTTCACATGGAACCTGGATGGTTCGCTGGCGCATGTTCCAGCGCGCTGGGACTTCCCCGGCCTGCGCGACGATAAGATGGGCCTGGCGCAGGTGAAGGTTGGGCGTTGGGGCGGTTTCGTGTTCATCAACCGGGCGGAGAACCCGCCGCCGCTCGAACAGTTTCTCGGTCATCTGGTGCCGCATTTCGCGGACTGGTCCTATGACAAGCTGTATCTTGCCACCGTGATCCGAAAGCCGATCGACGCCAACTGGAAAACCAGCGTCGAGGCGTTTCTGGAGGCGTATCACGTCCCCGGCATTCATGCACAGGCCACGCCCTTCGGCGGGGAGGCGAGCACCCAATATGACGTATGGCCCGACGACCCCCATGTCAGCCGCTTCCTGGAGCCGACCGGCATAATGAGCGACCAGCACCCGCGGGTGCTGAGCGAACAGGAGATTCTCGATTCGCTGATGCAGGTGATCTTCGCGAGCGGCGAGTCGGTGCAGCTTCCCGAAGGCGGCAAGGCGCGCCAGTTTCTGGCCGCCGGCATGCGCGCCGAGATGAGCAAACTGACCGGAGCGGATTATTCCGGCTTGTCGGATACCGAGGCGGGCGACGCCCTCCAATATTACCTGTTTCCGAACATGGTGATCTTCCGCTCGCTGCCCTATCCGTTCGCGTACCGCTTCCTGCCGCACCGCGACGACCCGAACCGATCGACCTTCGAGTTCATGGTTTTCCGGCCACGGCTCGATGAAGCGGACACGCCGCCCGAGGTCGAGATCGTCGAACTCGGCGAGGAAGGCACCTTCGCGGGCTGCGGTGTGCTTCCACCCTGGCAGGGCGAGATCTACGACCAGGACGTGGATGGGCTCCGCCAGTGCCAGGAGGGGCTGCGCGACGGCGGCGATACCGACATCATCTTCTCCCGCTACCAGGAGGTGCGCATTCGTCACCTTCATCAGACCCTGCACCGCTATCTGGATGGCACTCTCTGACCGCGTAAGTGATTAGCCTGTTGACAGTATGCCTGCGTATCTCTGTAGATAGGCGGGCCGGGAGCAAGGCGCCGGCCGCAGCGGGAGAGGGGCATGTTTGTTTCGGCGGAAGACCGCAGTTATCTCGTTGAGGTCGACCGGGGAGTCTTGCGGCTGTCGCTCAACCGGCCCGAATTCGGCAATGCCATGCCGCCGTCGACAGTTCCTAGGCTGACTGCGCTTTTCCAGGCGGCTCAGGCCGATCCGGCAATCCGCGCGATTCTGATCCGCGGCGAAGGCAGGATATTCTCCGCTGGTGGGGACATCGCCGGGTTCAAGCGCTCGCTGGCGCAGTCGGCTGCGGAACGCCAGGCCGATTTTGCGGAACGCCTGCCGCGGGTGCGCACGCTGGTAGAGGCCGTGACCGCTTTCGATCGGCCTATGGTCGCATCGATCCGCGGGGCGGCGGCAGGGGCGGGCCTGCTCTATCCGCTTGCAGCCGATCTCGTCATCGGCGACTCGACCGCAACCTTCCTGTTCGCCCACCGGAATATGGCGCTTATCCCCGATGGCGGCGTAACGCTGCTGCTCCCGCAGGTCGTGGGAGAACGGACGGCACGGATGCTGACCCTCACGGCAGCCAAGATCGAGGCGGAAGAGGCAATGCGGCTGGGCCTCCTCCATCGCATCGTCGCCGCCGACACGCTGGAGGAGGAAGCGATGCAGGCAGCCGTGCGGCTGGCACGCGGGCCGCAACGTGCGATACGCCTCACCAAGCAGATGCTGGTCGCCGCACCGCGCCGAACGCCGGGGGAGATACTGGACGCCGAAGCCGCCGGCATCGTCGAGTGCGTGGGCGACGACGATTTCCCGGAGGCCGTCGGCGCTTTCATCGACAAGCGCCCGGCCCTGTTCCCGTCGACCCGGTAGCCAAGGCAGCGTGAAGAAAGGACAAGCCCGATGAAATTCGGCAGGCCGCAGGTGGAACTCGTCGTGGGCGGTGAGAATCACGACATGAACCGCGTGCGGCGGAACTTGCTGGACCTGCTGGGCGAGCACCCGCTGCTTCGCACCCGATGCGTGGCCGACTATGGCGACGGGTCCGCGCTGGCCGATGCCGACTTCCTGATCAGCTATACCAACAACGTCTTTCCCGATGCAGCCGCGCTCGCCGCGCTACGCGCGTTTCTCGACCGCGGCGGGCGGTGGCTCGCGATCCACGGCGCCTCGGCCTATACCTGCTTCAGACCGCCCGAGGTGGAGCTGTCTGGCATCCTCCTGCCGGGCCTGACCGATACGCCCGACAATGTGCCCGAGTTCATGGATCTGCTCGGTGTCCGCTTCGTGTCCCATCTGGCGCAGCAGCCCTATATGGTCGAACCCGGCCCCGATACGCATCCCGTGGTCGCCGGGACGGCGCCGTTCGAAGTGATCGACGAACCCTATATCCTCGAACTGCGCGCACCCTGCGAAGTCCTGCTGGCCGCGCGCTACACCGGCGATGCCCCCGGCTATGTCAGGGGCCCCTGGCTCGAAGACGATCTGCGCCCCCAACTCGTGCGGCGTGTCGTGGGAGCGGGTGAAGTCATGTATCTGGCGCCCGGCCATGCCTGCGGTCCCTATGATCTACGCCCGTTCATCGACGCCATTCCGGATCAGCCGGGTCCGTGGGTGAGCCAGACCTATATCGCCCTGCTCCGGCGGCTGATCGCCTGGGGCGTCGGGCCCGCGCTGGACCGCGTTGCCGCATGAGCGAGAGCGACAACAACAAGGCGATAATCCGCCGCTTCTTCGCCGCGGCCGAAGCCGGCGAGGACATACTCGCGTTCCTCGATGACGAGGCGACCTGGTGGGTGCCGGGCCACTGGGCGCTGGGCGGCACATATCGCAAGGCCGAACTCGCGCCGCTGTTCGACAAGGTCTATGCCGTGCTCGACGGCCCGCTGCGGTTCACCATTCACGCGATCACCGCGGAGGAAGACCGTGTCGCGGTGGATTGCGAAAGCCATGGCCGCTTCATCGACGGCAGTCCGTTCAACAGCACCTATCATTTCCTGATGACGCTGCGCGACGGCCGGATCATCTCCGGCAAGGAATTCCTCAACACCGCCTATATGAGCGCCGTGCTCGACCGAATCGCCGCGATGGCGGTTTGAGGTTCCCCTCCACCACAACATGATCGGCAAGGACGAGAGCTTGACCTACCCATCCGAAGTCATCGGCGACCATGAAGGCCTCCGCTTCCCCGTCAGCTATGCGGTGCTCGAACAGGGGGGCGCGGCGCGGCTGAGCGAACTGTTTCATGGCCTCGGCACGCTGAGCGCCGACAACAGCGTCACCGGCATCACCCATTGGCGGGAATTCTTCGGCGGCGGCATGGGCCGCAAGATCGCCATCGACGTCACCTATGCCCGCGACGAAGGGCTGCCGACGCGGTTGTTCGCGAAGTTCACCCGCGAGTTCGGCGATCCGCTGCGCGAGCTGTTTTCGCCGGTGATGGATCCTGAGGTACGCTTCGCCCTGCTCTCGCGGCGGCCGGACTTTCCGATCGCGGTGCCGCGCTGCATGTTCGCCGACTATAATGCTGCGCACAAAACCGGATTGTTGATCACCGAGCGCGTTCCCTATGGCGAGGATGGGATCGAGCCTGCACTCGAGAAGTGCGTCGACTACGAGCTGGCCGATCCGCTGCCCTATTACCAGGCGCAGACGCGCGCGATCGCACGGTTGGCCGGCTATCATCGCGGCGGCCACTTCGGCGACAGGGTCGAGCAGGAATTTCCGTTCGACCCCGCAGACGAGGCGCTGCTGAAGGTGATCCCCTATGATCGCACGCAACTGGACGCCAAGCTGGAGACGCTGAAGAGCTTTGCGGCGACGGCGCCGCAACTTCTGCCGGACGGACTCGCCGATCAGGATTTTCTCGCCGCCTTTGCGCGCGACGTCGCCCTCGTTCTCGATCACGAACGGATGCTGTGGCAGCGGCTGTACGCGTCACGCGACGCCATCGCCCTGGTCCACTGGAACATGAACCCCGACAATGCCTGGTTCTGGCGCGATGCCGAGGGGGTGATGCAGTCGGGGCAGCTCGACTGGGGCGGTGTCGGCCAGGCCAATCTCGCCCAATCCTATTATGGGATGCTGTGCGCGGGGGAAGCGGACTTCCTCGCCGAGCACGATGCCGACCTCCAGGCGCTGCTGCTGCGCGGTTATGCCGATCAGGGTGGACCGACGCTCGATCCGCACGCCTTCGACCGGGATCTGCAGATCGCGATCGCGCTGCTCGGAACGGCGTGGATGCTCGACGCGCCATCGTTGCTGGCGGCCGAAATCCCCGACTATGCCGAACTGACCGACCGCACCGACCCGCGGTTGCGCGCCTTGTTCCTGCCACGCGCGCAGCTTCAGCTTCTCGTCGTGTTCCTCAGCGAATGGCGGCGCAAGCGGATCGGCGACACCATCCGGGGCCTTGTTCAATAACGGCGGCGATCAGGCTCTAATTGAGCAGCGCTGCGATCTGTTCGACCAGCGCCGCATCGCCGGCGGCGATCACCTGCCCCGGGCTCGCCGCATCCAGCGGCCGTCCCTGCCAGTCGGTCATCCGGCCGCCGGCACCCTCGACCACTGGAATCAATGCCGCGAAGTCGTAGAGCTGCAGACCCGACTCGATCACGGCGTCGAGATGGCCGGAGGCGGTAAGGGCATAATTGTGGCAATCGCCGCCCCATAGCGTGTCGCCGGCCGCGGCGCTCACCTTCTGGAAGCGGGCGAACTCGGGAATGCCGAAGGCAGCCGGCGACGTCGTGCCGATATGCGCATTGGCGAGCGCGGAGCAGCGTCGCGTCCGCGCGGCTACGCCGTTGAGCGTGGTCGGATGCCCTGCAGCGCCGATCCACCGGTCGCGGGCGATCGGCTGGTCGATCACCCCGAGCACCGGATGGTTTTCCTCGACGAGGGCGATCAGCGTGCCGAACAATGGCCGACCCGCGACGAAGGCGCGCGTCCCATCGATCGGATCGAGCACCCACACGCGCGCCGCATCCGCGCGCTCGCGGCCATATTCCTCGCCGATGATGCCGTCGGACGGACGCTCTGCCGCTATGATCCTGCGCATCGCCGCCTCGGCGGCGCGGTCGGCCTCGGTAACCGGCGAGGCATCGGCCTTGGTTTCACGTTCGAAGCGCGCGCGAAAGAAGGGGCGGATCGCTTCGCCCGCCGCATCGGCGAGCCGCTGGGCAAGGCGGATGTCGTCTTCAGTCATGCCGCGTCTTCCCCAGAATCTCCCCTCGAAGGGGAACGAATAATCAGTCGAACAGGCTCGACACCGAGCTCTCGTCCGCGATCCGCTTGATCGCTTCGCCGAGCAGCGGCGCTATCGTCAGATGGCGGATCTTCTTTGCCTCGGCGACCGATGGCGGCGCCCCGATCGAATCGGTGATGACCAGCTCGAGCAGCTCCGAACCCTCGACCCGGGCAACCGCGCCGCCCGACAATACGCCATGGCTGACATAGGCGACGACCTCCTCAGCCCCTGCCTGGCGCAGCGCCGCGGCAGCGTTGCACAGCGTGCCCGCCGAATCGACGATATCGTCGACGAGGATGCAGAAGCGGCCCGAGACGTCGCCGATGATGTTCATCACTTCCGATTCGCCGGGCCGTTCGCGGCGCTTGTCGACGATCGCCAGCGGCGCATTGTCGAGGCGCTTGGAGAGTGCGCGGGCGCGAACCACGCCGCCGACGTCGGGCGACACCACCATCAGATTGCGGCCGGCGAAACGCGCCTGGATATCGGCCGACATCACCGGTGCGGCGTAGAGATTGTCGGTCGGGATATCGAAGAAGCCCTGGATCTGCCCGGCGTGAAGATCGACCGAGAGGACGCGGTTGGCGCCGGCCGTCTCGAGCAGATTGGCGACGAGCTTGGCCGAGATCGGCGTGCGCGGTCCCGGTTTCCGGTCCTGCCGGGCATAGCCGAAATAAGGGATGACGGCGGTGATTCGCCGCGCCGACGAGCGCTTCAGCGCATCGATGCAGATCAGCAATTCCATCAGGTTGTCGTTGGCCGGATAGCCTGTCGACTGGATCACGAAGACGTCCTCGCCGCGGACGTTCTCGTGGATTTCCACGAAGACCTCCTCGTCCGCGAAGCGCCGCACGCTGGCGTCGGTCAGCGGCAGTTCGAGATAGGCGGCGATCGCCCTGGCAAGCGTCGGGTTCGAATTGCCGGTGAGAAGCTTCATGAAACAGGACCCCCGTGACGGCGTTGCCGTGTTGGCCGGCCTCTTAGGGAAGCCTAGAGGGTGGCTCAAGCAGTTTGATCCGCCTATGAGGCGCGGTCATGATCGTTACCCGCTTCGCGCCCTCGCCGACCGGCCGGCTCCATGTCGGCAATATCCGCACCGCGCTTCACAACTGGATGTGGGCGAAGAAGCATGGCGGGCGGTTCCTGCTGCGGCTCGACGACACCGATCTCGAGCGATCGACCCAGGAAAATGCCGAGGCGATCCGCACCGACCTCGCATGGCTGGGCCTGTCGCCCGACGACAGCGCGCGGCAGTCCGATCGCTTCGCGCTTTATGAAGCGAGGTTCGAGACGCTGCGCGCCGCCGGCCGCGTCTATGCCTGCTACGAAAGCGCCGAGGAGCTCGAACTCAAGCGCAAGATCCTCGCCGGGCGGGGCCTGCCTCCGATATATGACCGGGCGGCACTGGCGCTGAGCGATGCCGATCGCGCACGCTACGAGGCCGAGGGTAGGCGCCCGCACTGGCGCTTCGAACTCGACCATGACAGCCCCATCGTCTGGAGCGATCTCATCCGCGGGCCGCAGCAGCTCGATCCCAAGCTGCTGTCGGATCCGGTGATCCGCCGCGCGGACGGGAGTTGGCTCTATATGCTGCCGAGCGCGATCGACGACGTCGACATGGGCGTCACCCATGTCGTGCGTGGCGAAGATCATGTCACCAACACCGGCCTGCAGCTGCAGATGTTCGCCGCACTGGGTGCGGCGGCACCGGCCTTCGCGCACGAGGCGCTGCTGGTGGGGAGCGAGGGCAAGCTGTCCAAGCGGCTCGGCTCGCTCGGCTGCGACGCGTTTCGCGATGAGGGGATCGAGCCGATCGCACTGATCGCGCTGCTTGCCCGCATCGGCACCAGCCTGCCGGTCGAACCGGTCACGGATCCGGCGGCGCTGATCGATTCGTTCGATTTCGCCCGCTTCGGCCGCGCGCCGGCCCGCTTCGACTTCGACGAACTGAAGGCGCTCAACGCCCGGATCATCCACGCGCTCGATTATGCGGCAGTGGCCGATCGACTGCCGGCGAGGATGGACGCAGCCGCCTGGCACGCCGTGCGGCCGAACCTGACCCGCGTCGCCGAAGCGGCCGACTGGTGGGCAGTGGTGGAAGATGCAGCAGGCGCAAGCGGCGCATTTGAGGATAAGGAATTCCTGGCCGCGGCAGCCGAGCTCGCATCCGGCATGGACTGGAACGACGCGATCTGGAAGGCGCTGACCGGCGCCCTCGGCGCGCAGACCGGCCGCAAGGGCAAGAGCCTATTCCTGCCGCTGCGGCTGGCGCTGACAGGCCGCGAACATGGTCCCGACATGAACGCGCTGCTGCCGCTGATCGGCAGGCAGCGGGCAGTGGAGCGGTTGACGCGAGCGGCCAAGGGCTAAGTTTTACGTCATCCTCGCGGAGGCCGGGATCTCGGGCGTCTCCTGCCCGACCCTCATCCTTCCACCGCCTGGAATCCCGGCCTCCGCCGGGATGACGCTGGGGGCCGGCGGGAAACTCAGAGCCGGTTCGACGGCGCGATCAGCCCGACCAGCAGGTAGAGGATGATCGTCGAACCCACGCCGCACAGCGTGAGCAGCACGGCCAGCACCCGGATCAGCATCGGATCGATGCCCGAATAATCGGCGAACCCGGCGCAGACGCCCATGATCTTGCCTTCGGATTTGTTGAGGCGGAACGCGTTGCTGCGGACAGACATGGCAATCTCCTTTTGGGAAGAGGCGTGAAGATCAAAGAAGGGTGGGGCGGTCGAGCGACGCCGTCGCCGCAGCGCAGGTGCAGTTGGCGTTGACCGGGCCGATCGCCGCGGTGAGGCAGGCCAGGCTGAACAAGAGCGCGCCGCCGACTGCGAGCAGGAAGCGCCCGGTATCGCTCATGCTGGAGTTG
The DNA here is from genome assembly GCF_037861105.1 of Rhizorhabdus argentea. Lineage (NCBI taxonomy): Bacteria > Pseudomonadati > Pseudomonadota > Alphaproteobacteria > Sphingomonadales > Rhizorhabdaceae > Rhizorhabdus > Rhizorhabdus argentea. Next base: position 22,078 of record NZ_JBANFK010000011.1, on the reverse strand, counting down.
GTATCGGACATCGTCTTGCTCCCTTGGTGTCGACCATCTCTCGGCCGATGCGGGCTGCGTTGCAGGAGCCGTGCCAAGTTCAGAACCGACCTGAAAACCAGAAGATTCTCGATCACATCGGGGCACCAGGCAGCGATGATGGCTAATATTTGGGATCACCCGCCAAGGGGGCTTGGGAAATTACGCCATTGGTCCGCGCTGAGCTTGTGGAAGTCCAAGCCGGCGACAGGCGTGGCACCGCGACAGACAGTTGGCGGGACAATGACCGTGCGCTTCAAGATACCGAATTTGCTCCCGATAGGAGACTGAAGCGACAATCCGGCATTCGCTGCGGCCGTGGGGTGGCGCCCCGGGCGCTGTTTGCCTATCTAGCGCCAATGGCCGTCTTCCCACGCCCTTCCACCCCGCGCGCCGCATGGGCCGATCTCAAGGCGTTCCTGCGCGGGCAGGACCGCATCAAGCTGCTGTTCGCCGCCCTGTCGATCCTGATGCCGATGCTGATCGTGCTCGGCTTCTACGTCGACTCGAAGACCGATCCCCCCAAAGCGCAGATCATCTACGCCCAAAGCTGGCCGGCCAGCCGCACCGATGACGAGATCAAGCGCCAGAATATCGCGGACCAGAAGATCCTCGATGCCAAGCGTCGTGAAAAGCAGCTCGAGTATAAGCGTCTCGCGGACAAGCTCGGCATTGAATAATCCCGCGACCGATGATCGCCGCTGGATGGCGGCTGCGATCGCCATCGGAGGCCGGGGCCGCGGCAGGACCGCGCCCAATCCTGCAGTCGGCTGCGTGATCGTCCGCGACGGCCGCGTCATCGGGCGCGGCTGGACGCAGCCGGGCGGGCGGCCCCATGCCGAGGCGCGCGCCATCGATGCGGCGGGCGACCTCACAGGGGCCACGCTGTACGTGACCCTCGAACCCTGCGCGCATGTGTCGGGGCGCGGCCCGGCCTGCGCAGACCTGATCGTCGCCGCCCGGCCGGCGCGGGTGGTAGTCGCGATTCGCGATCCCGATCCCCGCACCGACGGCAGGGGCATCGCGCGGCTGGAAGCCGTCGGAATCCCGGTGACGCAGGGGGTCTGCAGCGACGAAGCGCGCGCGGCGATGTGCGGGTTCCTTACCCGCCAGGCAAAGGAACGGCCGCACGTCACGCTCAAGCTCGCCATCTCGCTGGACGGACGTATCGCCCTGTCGAACGGGTCGAGCCGCTGGATCACGGGTCCGGCCGCCCGCGCCCATGGCCACCTCGAACGCGCCCGATGCGACATGATCCTGGTCGGACGGGGTACGGTCGAAGCCGACGACCCGACACTCGATGTTCGCCTGCCGGGACTGGAAGATCGCAGCCCGCGGCGCGCGATGCTCGGGCATGACGAAGCTCCCGAGGGGTGGCTGGCGATCCGCCGACCTGAAGAGATCGCGGCCATCGAGGGCGTCGACCATATCCTCGTCGAGGGCGGCGCCGGCGCTGCCGCGGCCTTCCTTGCGGCCGACCTCGTCGATCGGCTGCTGATTTATGCCGCACCGATCGTCATCGGCGCAGGCCAATCTGCGATTGGAGACATCGGCCTGAGCGATCTCGCCGCGGCGCACGGCCGCTGGCGACTGGCCGACATGCGGACGCTTGGCAGCGACCGGCTCTCTGTTTACCACCGCGCCTGATGTTTACGGGAATCATTACCGATATCGGCACCATCATCGCGGTCGAGGAGCGCGGCGATCTACATGTGCGGATCGCCTGCGGCTACGATACCGGCACGATCGATATCGGCGCCTCGATCGCCTGTTCGGGCGCCTGCATGACCGTGGTGGAACTCGGCCCCGACTGGTTCGCGGTCGACATCAGCCATGAAAGCGTCTCGCGCACGCCGCCCGAGCGGTGGCGGATCGGCAGTAAGCTGAACCTGGAGCGATCGCTTAAGGTGGGCGACGAGCTCGGCGGCCATATCGTCACCGGCCACGTCGATGGCGTCGGCACAATCGCATCGCTTACACCCGACGGCGATTCCCACCGCATCGAGATCCACGCGCCGGCGACGCTCGCCCCTTATCTCGCCGCCAAGGGATCTATCGCCGTCGACGGCATCTCGCTCACCGTCAACGGCGTGACCGACCAACCCGACGGCAGCGCCCTGTTCAGCCTCAACATCATCCCGCACACCAGCGCTGTGACGACGCTCGGCGGGCTTGCCATCCATGATCGCGTAAATCTCGAGATCGACGTGCTGGCACGGTATCTCGGCCGGATGGAGCAGCTGCGCGCCCTCACCTCGCGGTAATTCACATTTTAATGTGCGTTTTCATTGAGCGCGCCATCGTGGTGTGATAATGGCGGGCAATGAGCACCGATCTTATCGAACGCATCCGCCAAGCCGTCACCGAGCGCCGCATATCCCGATCGGGACTCGCGAGGGCCGCCGGTCTCCATCCCAACTCGCTACGGTCGCTCGACGATCACGACTGGAATCCGACGGCAGAGACACTCAAGAAGCTGGAGCGCTATCTGTCCTTCTCCGGCCTGTCGCCGATCGAGGAGATCATCGACGAAGCGCGCAACGGCCGGATGTTCATCCTGGTCGACGATGAGGATCGCGAGAATGAAGGCGACCTGATCATCCCCGCCCAGATGGCCACCCCCGAAGCAATCAACTTCATGGCCAAGCATGGCCGCGGCCTGATCTGCCTGTCACTGACGCAGGAGCGCGTCGACCAGCTCGGCCTGCCGCTGATGAGCCGCAACAACGGCACCCGTCATGAGACCGCCTTCACCGTCTCGATCGAGGCCAGGGATGGCGTAACGACCGGCATCTCGGCCGCCGATCGCGCCCGAACCGTCGCCGTGGCGATCGATTCGGGCAAGGGCCCGGAGCATATCGTCACCCCGGGACACCTCTTTCCGCTAGTGGCCAAGAATGGCGGCGTCCTGATCCGTGCCGGGCACACCGAGGCCGCGGTCGATGTGTCGCGGCTCGCCGGCCTTAATCCTTCGGGCGTGATCTGCGAGATCATGAACGATGACGGCACGATGGCGCGGATGGACACGCTCATCGAATTCGCGCGCACGCACAAGCTCAAGATCGGCACGATCCGCGACCTCATCGCCTATCGCCGCAAGCACGACCATCTCGTCGAGAAGGTGGCAGAGTCGCGCTTCACCAGCCACTGGGGCGGCGAGTGGCGGGCGATCAGCTTCCGCAACAAGGCGACGGAGACCGAGCAGATGGCGCTGGTGAAGGGCCATATCGACCCGGACAAGCCGACGCTGGTCCGCATGCACCTGCTGTCGCTCTTTGCCGATGTGTACGGCGAGGACAGATCGCGCTCGCGAATGGTGGAGCGGTCGATGAAAATGATCGCCGAGGAAGGATCGGGCGTCCATGTCCTGCTGAACCGGCCGGCCAAGAGCTGGATGAGCAAGGCGATGGACGCTCGTGAAAGAAGCGACCCGGCCGAGATGGACGAGTTGCGCGACTATGGCGTTGGCGCCCAGATCCTCACCGAACTCGGCGTTCAGGACATGATCCTGCTCACCAATTCGCACCACACGCTGGTCGGCCTTGCCGGCTATGGCCTCTCGATCGTAGGCGAGCGCCCGATCGATCTCTCCGAATAAGGGTAAATGTCATGGCCAAGCTGCTCATCGTGGAAGCGCGCTTCTACGATCATCTCAACGATATGCTGCTCGATGGTGCGCGCACCGCGATCGAAGACGCCGGCCATCGCCATGAGACGGTCACGGTGCCCGGCGCCCTGGAAGTGCCCGGCGCGATCGCCATGGCCGCGGAGAGCGGCCGCTATGACGGCTTCGTCGCACTGGGCGTCATCATCCGCGGCGAAACCTATCATTTCGAGGTGGTGTCGAACGAGAGCGCGCGCGGCCTGATGGCGCTGTCGATGGATGGCATCGCCATCGGCAACGGCATCCTGACCGTCGAAAACGAAGCCCAGGCGCTCGCACGCGCCCGCCGCGCCGAGAAGGACAAGGGTGGCGAAGCGGCCAAGGCGGCGTTGCGCATGATGGAATTGCGGGAAAAGTTCGGAGCGTAGAACCGGTTGGGCCAGCGCTTCGCTGCGCTGGCCGGACGATCGATCGCGGACCAAGCCCTGCCCTTCGCACTTGCGTTCCTGCCGAGGAGATAGGACGAACTGCGGTGATGCAGTCCGTCGACGAACCGGCCGCCGCTGCGGCGCTAGAGCGCCCCGCCCCCGTCGCGCGCGCCTATGCCGCGATGGTCGTGGCCAACGTCACGCTGGCCTTCGGCCCATGGCTCGTGCGGCTCGCCGATGTCTCGTCGCTGTCCTCCGCATTCTGGCGGCTCAGCCTCGCCGCACCGCTGCTGTTCCTGCTGACGCGGCTGGCGCGCCAGCCGATCCCGCGCCTGTCGCCCGGCATGATCGGGCTCATCGCGCTGGGCGGCCTGTGCTTCGCCGCCGATCTTGGCACTTGGCACATCGGCATCCATCATACGAAGCTCGCCAATGCCACGCTGTTCGGCAATATCGCCAGCTTCCTGCTCGCCGGCTATGCGCTGATCCGCGCGCGTGCGCTGCCCGATCGTGCGCAGGCCGCGGCGCTTGTGCTGGCCGCAGTCGGCACCCTGCTGCTGCTCGGCCGTTCCTATCAGGTCGATAGCCGCTACCTGACCGGCGACCTGCTCTGCATCGCCGCAGGCGTGCTCTACACAGCTTATCTGGTGGCTATGGGCCGTGCCCGCGAGCTGCTCCAGCCGCTGCCGCTGCTGCTGATCTCGACCGTCGCCGGCATGGCGCCACTGCTGCTCTTCGCGCTCACCGACGGCGGTACATTCTGGCCGGAGCACTGGGGGCCGCTGCTGCTGCTCGCACTCGGCAGCCAGGTGCTCGGCCAGGGGTTGATGGTTTACGCGATGGGACATCTGCCGCCGCTGGTGATCGGCCTGGGCCTGCTGATCCAGCCGGTCATCGCCGCCATGATCGGCAGCCTGCGCTATGGCGAGCGGCTCGGCCCGGTCGATATCGCCGGCGGACTGGCGATCTGTGCCGCGCTGGTGCTGGTGCGATCGCGCAAGGCTGGCCAGCCGCTGCCGCCGCGCGTAGAAGCCGAGACATGATCGCACCAATCGACATGACCCTGGACGAGCTGCGCGACGCGCTGGCCGCCAGCCTGCCGGCGCACGCCGTGTTCGACGGCTGGAGCAGGACGGCGCTGGCCGGTGCCGCGGCGGAACTGGGGGTGCCCGCCGACCGGGCGGCGCTGTGCTTTCCCGATGGCGCGATCGACATGATCGACGCCTGGTTCGCCATGATCGACCGTTCCATGGCCGCGAGGCTGGAAGCACAGGGCGTGACGGGGATGAAGATCCGCGCCCGCATTCGCGCGGCAGTGCTCGCCCGGCTCGATGAAGCCGCCGGCCACCCCGACGCGCTGCGCCGCGCGCTGGCCGTCCTCGGCCGGCCCGGCAATGCCCGGCGCGCGGCCAAGCTGGGCTGGCGCGCCGCCGATGCGATGTGGCGAGCCGCCGGAGACAGCAGCGTCGACTTCGCCTGGTACAGCAAGCGCGCCACGCTGGCTGCGGTCTATGCCGCGACCTTGATGGCCTGGATGGACGACGACAGCGAAGGCTTTGCCGACACCCATGCGTTCCTCGACCGCCGCATCGACGACGTGATGAAGATCGAAAAGCTGAAGGCCCGGATCAAGATCGATCCTGACCGCCACTTCAGCCCGGCGCGTTTCCTGGGGCGTCTGCGCTACCGGGCCGGTCGCTAGGGCGACGCTGGTCGCCGCCATGATTGGACTCGCAATCTTCTCTCGTTATTGATAATCAATCGCATCATGGAACTCGACACGACCTTGATGACGCTCGACAAGCTGCCACTCGGAAGCGGCGGCGAAATCGTCAGTGTCGATTGGGCGATCCTCAGCGACAAGGACGGCCGCCGCCTGCGCGAACTTGGCGTCGACGAAGGCGTGCCGGTCGAGAAGCTCCACAAAGGTCCGTTCGGGATCGATCCGATCGCATGCAGGATTGGCCGGATGACCGTCGCGCTGCGTAGCGCGCAAGCTGCTGCTATCGGCGTGGGGCCGCGCCGGAGCCAATGAATCCCGCACCTCTGGTAGCATTGGCCGGCAATCCCAATGCCGGCAAAAGCGCGCTGTTCAACGCGCTGACCGGGGCCCGCCAGAAGGTCGGCAACTATCCGGGCGTCACCGTCGAGCGCAAATCCGGGCGAATGGCGCTCGCCGATGGCCGCCCCGTCGAGATGCTCGACCTGCCCGGCACCTATAGCCTCGAGCCGTCGAGCCCCGACGAGGCGGTGACCCACGACGTGTTGCTGGGCAAGCAGCCCGGTGAGCGGCTGCCCTCGGCGCTGCTGATCGTCATCGACGCGACCAACCTGGACAACCACCTTCGCTTCGCGCTCCAGCTGATCGCGCTGGGCCTGCCGACCGTGGTGGCGCTCAACATGATCGACATGGCTGCGCGCGACGGCCTCAGCATCGATGCCGCAAAGCTTTCCGCCGAGCTTGGCGTGCCGGTGATCCCCACCGTGGCCGTGCGCCGCAAGGGAATCGACGAACTGAAGGCCGCGATCGGCCTGCTCGCGACCGGCGGTGCCATTCGCCTGGGGCACGCCGACTCCGCGATCCACGAGGACATCGTGACGCTGCAGCGCCGCGCCCGCGCGATCGCGGTCGCAGCGACCACCGAGGAGAATTTCAAGCGCCGATGGAGCCACCGCGCCGACGCGGTGGCACTTCATCCGATCATCGGGCCCGTGCTGCTGGCGGCGATATTGTTCGTGATGTTCCAGGCGGTGTTCGCCTGGTCGGCGATGCCGGTCGACCTGATCGACCGCGGCTTCCAGCAACTGCAGGCGGCGGTCACGGCTGCCATGCCCGCGGGGTTCCTGCGCTCGCTGATCGTCGAGGGGCTGATTGCAGGGGTCGGCGCGGTGATCGTCTTCCTGCCGCAGATCCTGATCCTGTTCCTGTTCATCCTGATGCTCGAGGCATCGGGCTATATGGTGCGCGCCGCCTTCATCATGGATCATCTGATGGCGCGGGTCGGCCTGTCGGGCCGGGCCTTCATCCCGCTGCTCTCGTCCTTCGCCTGTGCGATCCCGGGCATCATGGCGACCCGCACCATCGACGACCACAAGGACCGGCTGACGACCATCCTTATCGCGCCGCTGATGACCTGTTCGGCCCGGCTTCCGGTCTATGCGGTGATCATCGCGGCCTTCATTCCCGCGCGCGCCGTGGCGCCGGGCGTCGGACTGCAGGGCCTGGTGCTGTTCGGCCTCTATGTCGCCGGCGTCGGCGGCGCGATGCTGGCCGCCTTCATTCTCAGGCGCACCGTCACCAAGGGGCCGCCACCCGGCTTCATGATGGAGATGCCGCGCTACCAGATGCCGATCCTGCGCGATGTCGCGCTCGGCCTGTGGCAGCGTGCGATGATCTTCCTCCGGCGGGCCGGCACGATCATCGCCGCGACGACGATGGTGCTGTGGCTGCTGGTCTCCTATCCCAAGCCGCCCGTCGGCAGCGCGCTGCCCGCCATCGACTATTCGATCGCCGGCCGCATCGCCAACGGCATAGAGCCGGTGCTGCGCCCGATCGGCTTCAACCGCGACATGGCGCTGGCACTGATCCCCGCGATGGCGGCCCGCGAAGTCGCGGTTTCGGCGCTGGCTACCGTCTATGCTGTCGATGCTTCGGACGAGAGCGTACAGCAGCGCTCGTTGGTCGACAGGCTGCATGGACGCTGGTCGCTGCCGACCGCGCTCGCCTTCCTCGCCTGGTTCGTGTTCGCGCCGCAGTGTATTTCGACGATCGCGGTGGTGCGCCGCGAGACCAATGGCTGGAAGTGGACGGGCTTCATGCTCGCCTATCTGTTCGCCCTCGCATATCTCGCGGCAGGCGCTACATACTGGGCCGCGATCGCTCTGAGACTCTAGAGCAACCCCCAATTTAGGAGACAGCCGTGGCTGGCAGCGTGAACAAGGTGATCCTGGTCGGTAATCTGGGCCGCGACCCCGAATCGCGCAGCTTTCAGAATGGCGGCAAGGTGGTGAACCTGCGCGTCGCCACCTCCGAGCAGTGGAAGGATCGCAACACCGGCGAGCGCCGCGACAAGACCGAATGGCATTCGGTGGCGATCTTCAACGAGAACCTGGCCAATGTCGCGGAGCGCTATCTGCGCAAGGGCAGCAAGGTCTATCTCGAAGGCCAGCTCCAGACCCGCAAATGGACCGACAATGCCGGTGTCGAGAAATATTCAACCGAGGTGGTGCTGCAGGGCTTCAACGCGGTGATGGTGATGCTCGATGGACCCGGCGGTGGCGGCGGCGGCGGGATGGGCGGTGGTGGCGGCGCGAGCAGCGGCGGCAGCAGCTGGGGCGACGATGAGGGCGGCGGCTATGGCGGCGGCTCGAGCTTTGGCGGCGGTGGCGGCCGCGGTGGTGCCAGCGCGCCGGCGGGCCGCAAGTCGGATCCGTTCGATGCCGGCGACCTCGACGACGACGTGCCCTTCTGAGGCCCGCCACTGATCCGTCGTCATCCTGAACCTGTTCAGGTGCCGACTCGGCCGCCCGGAGGCACGTCGGCGCCTGCCCGCTGCGGCTCCGCACGACAGTCCCTGCCGAAACAGGGACGAACCGTGCGCGAAACATATTTCCCCTGCCTTATGCGCTTGATCGACGGCGGGGGGAGCGTATTTTCCCGCGATGGTTAAGGTCAGGGTGTGCCGGGCGATACGATGAAGGTCTTCGTTCCGTTCCTTCGGTCACCGCCCTTCCCCGGTACGCCGGCGGCCGTTGCTGCCGTCAGCACGGCAAAACCTGCCCCCTCGCCTCGTGCAACAGCGTCCACGCAGGACGTCGAGCGCGCGCGACTGATCATCGACCAGATCGTCACCGAGCGGATCGGCGGCAGCTTCTGGTGTTCCGGGGCCGACGATCCCTGGCACCGCATCGACCAGGGCGCGATCAGCGCGGGTGGCGACGACGAACTCGGTCTGGTCGCGTGGATGGCCGGACGCGAGGTCGACTGGCTGGGCGCCGGCCGCTTTTCCGACATCGCACGTGATGGCGCGCCCGACCCGCTCGAACGCGCCGTGATCACGTGGCTGATCGATGCCGCCGACTATCGCGATCCTTTCTGGGGCCGGCCGGTGCCGGTCGAGGCGGCGATCGAACAGCTCGCCTTCTGGCGCCATGCGATCGACCGCAATCGCGGCCTCGCGGTCGCCGCCGGCATCGCCGGGTGGAAGCGGCGTGAGGTCGAGACGATGCTGTGGCCGGGCCAGCATCTATATTTTGCGCGCGGCGCCGCCGACGCGGTGCGCAATGCCCGCGCCGGGCAGGGCGCGATTGCCGTGTGGCCGTCCAAGGCGCCGCGCGGCCTCGATGCCGAGGCGGCCGCGCATGGCGTCACGGTGCATCCGGTCGAGGATGGCTTCCTGCGCTCGACCGGCCTGGGCAGCGACTGCCACCCGCCCCACTCGATCATCCTCGATCGCAGCGGACTCCACCTCGATCCTCGCAAGCCCTCGGATCTCGAGACGCTGATCGCGACACCTATCGACAATCCGGTGCTGATCGCTCGCGCCGAACGGCTGATGCGCAGCCTGATCGATGCCGGCATCAGCAAATATGCCAGCGGCGGCCGAGCGTTCGAGCGGCCGGTGCAGGGCCGTCGTGTGGTGCTCGTGACGGGGCAGGTCGAGGACGACCTATCGGTCCGCCTCGGCGGAGCGGGCGTCGCGGGCAATCTCGACCTGATCCGCCGCGCGCGAGCAGCCGAGCCCGACGCCTATCTCATCTTCAAGCCGCACCCCGATGTCGATGCCGGCCATCGCAGGGGGCGGATTGCGGACAGCGAAGCGCTCGCAGTGGTCGACCTGATCGTTCGCGACGCACCGATGTCCTCGCTGCTCGACAGCGTCGATGCGGTGCATGTGCTCACCTCGCTCGCCGGGTTCGAGGCACTGATCAGGGGATGCGAGGTCGTGACCCATGGCCACCCTTTCTACGCAGGTTGGGGATTGACGCGCGACCTGGCACCGCCCATTGAACGGCGCTCGGGCCGCATAGTAACGAAGGCGCAATTGGTGGCGGCAACCTTGATCCTGTATCCGCGCTATCTTGATCCAGTCACAAAATTGCCCTGTCCGCCTGAGATATTGGTCGAAAGACTGGCGGCACAACCCGTTCCGCAAGAGACCCTGCTGACGCGCTTCAGGCGCATGCAGGGACGTTTGCGGCGCGGAATGATCGGCGCGGGAGGCAGAGCGTGAAGCTGCACGACATAGCCAAGCAACGCTTTCTGTTCCTGCAGGGGCCGCCCGGCCCGTTCTTCGATCGCCTCGGCGGGGCACTGCGCGACCTGAAGCACGCCGTTCACCGGATCAATCTCAACGCCGGCGATGCCGCCTCCTGGACGGGGCCCGCCGTCGATTATCGCGGCACCGCCGAACGCTGGCCCTGCTTCGTCGACGATTATATCGTCCAGCACGCGATCAGCGACGTGATCCTGTTCGGGGATTGCCGGCCGCTGCACAATGCCGCCCGCGGCATGGCCCGGCTGCGCGGCGTGCGCGTCCATGTGTTCGAGGAAGGCTATATCCGCCCGAACTGGGCGACGCTGGAACTCGACGGCGTCAACGGCCATTCGACTCTGCCGCGCGATCCGAAATGGTATCTGGGCGCGGCGCGCACATTGCCGCCGCTCGCCGATCTTCCCAACGTGCCGTCCCGCTTCCGTCGTCGTGCGCAGGAGGCGACCAGCTATTATGCCCGCACCTCGCTCGGCAAGCTGCGCTTTCCAAACTACCGGTCGCATCGCGACCGTTCGGCCGCCGCCGAGGCGCTAGGCTGGCTCAAGCAGTTCGCGCTGCGCAAGCTGCACGAGGATCAGGCCGAGACGGCGTTCGCCCGACTGGAGGGCCGCCGCTACTTCACCCTGCCGCTACAGCTCTCGTCGGATCACCAGATCCGCGTTCATTCGCTGTTCGGCACCATGCAGGCCGGCGCCTCCTATGTCATAGAGAGCTTCGCGCGCTCCGCGCCAACCGACACCCTGCTGCTCGTCAAGGAACATCCGCTCGACAGCAGCCTGTTCAGCTGGCGGCACTTCATCCGCCGCGAAGCGCGTCGCCTCGACGTCGAGGACCGGGTGATCTTTGCCAAGGGCGGCAGTATCGCCGACATCGTCGAGGGCTCGCTTGGCGTGGTCACCGTGAACAGCACGACCGGAACGCTCGCGCTTGCATCCGGCGTACCGGTGATCGCGCTGGGCCAGGCGGTGTACAACATTCCCGGCATTACTTTCGATGGCCCGCTCGATGCCTTCTGGAGCAACCCGACGCCGCCTGACCCGAAGATCTGGGACGCCTTTTCGCGCGTGTTGCAGGCGCGCTGCCTCGTCTATGGTGGTTTCGCCAGCGACGAGGGCATCGAGATGCTCGTCCAGGGCTCGATCGCCCGCCTCGTCCATGCGTCGACGATGATCATCGACCTGACCAAACACATCGGCAACACGGCGCAAGCGGCGGAATAACCGCCTGCGTCGTTCGACAAGCGAGCTCATCGCCGGCGGAAGATATACTCCTCGTCGTACCAGCTGCCCACCTTGAACCGATATTCTCCCGCCTTCTCGAACCCGCGCGCGGCGTAAACCGTCTGAGCCTTGTCATTGCCAGACCATACACCGAGCCAAACGGGGCCGGGGCGCGCCACCGCGAGATGGTCCAGCGCGCAATCAAGCAGCTGCTTGCCCAGCTTCAGCCCCTGTGCCTCGCGCAGCACATAGAGCTGGTAGAGTTCGCCATGCCCTTCCTGCACCTCGGGATGCGGCAGCTTGCAGGGCCCGATCTGCGCATAGCCGAGCAGTCGGCCATCACGCTCGGCGACCCAGTTCTGCCGGCTGCGGTCGGCGATCTCGGCGGCAACCACCGGCTCAGCGTAAGACGCTGCTTCGAATATGGCGAGATCGACGGGCGGATAGGGAATGCCGAAGCCTTCGTCGAGGAAGGTTTCGCGGAACGTGACCAGTTTGAGGTCGGCGAGCGCTGCCGCGTCATCTGGGCGGGCCGGGCGGATGATTGTCATGCCACTGGGCGTAGAACGGGCCGGCTTTGAAAAAAAGGGCGGGCACGTCTCGTCGCCGCCCTGAAGGGCATCTCAGATGAAGTCCTGATAGCTCAGCGTCGTCGCCGCGGCGCCATCGAGCTTGACGATCGAGTCGATCGCGCCCGGCGCGCCAGCACCCTGATAGAAAAGGAAGCTGTCGGCACCGACCTTGAGCGCCGCGATATCGGTGCTACCGGCATGGCCGTCGAGCAGCTGCTGCGCATAGCTCTGCGCCGAAGCGACGGTCGTGAACAGCTTGGTCGCGACGAGCAGGTCGCCCGCGCCGACCTTGAAGGCGAGATCGATGTGATCGGTGCCGTGAAGGAAATCCGTGACTTCCTGGAACAATGTTCCAGTGTTCGCGGCAGCACCCGAACCGGGCTGGCTGAAATCGAAGATGTCCGCGCCGCCACCGCCGGTCAGCACATCGGCATGCCCGCTACCCTTGCCCGCGACCAGCCGGTCGTCACCGTCGCCGCCGGTGAGCGTGTCGCGGCCGGCACCGCCCTGCAGGGTGTCGTTGCCCAATCCCCCGGCGAGCAGGTTGCCGCCGGTAGCCGCGCCTGCGTCGATACGGTCCGCACCGCCGCCGCCCTGCGCACTGTTCGCCCCCGCACCCTTGATGACGATGCTGTCATTGCCGTCGCCGCCATCGATGACGTTCTTGCCGGTGCTGCCAGCCGCGCCGACGGTAATCCTGTCGTCGCCGCCCTGCCCCTCGATGCGGTTGCTGCCGCTGCCGGCCGTGATCGTGTCGTTCGCGTCCTTCGGGACGCCGGCGGCGTTGCCGTAGATGAGGTTGTCGCCATTGCCGACATAGATGTTGTCGGATCCATAGCCGCCCGAGACGGTGTTGGCGCCGTGGCCGAGCGCGATCACGTCGTTGCCCGAGCCGGCGTCGAGGGTGTAATTGATGTTTGTGGCTTCCTGGCCGAAATAGTTGTCGGCGCCGTCACCAGTCCAGGATCTGGCGGTGTAGCTCCCCGCCGGATCGACTCCGTTGACGAGCATCGCCTTATAGACCTCGCCGGCCGCACCATATTGGCCGTTGCTCAGCTTGCCCCTGAAGGAGGCGTTGCTATCCCAGTAATTCGCATAGGCGACATCGTGGGTGTCGAACCATTGCTTGGCGAGCGCGATGAAGCTGCCGCCATTGGCGGTGTTCATGCCCCACTCGCTGTAGGCGCTCTGCTTGCCGTGGGCGGCCGCGAAATCCTCGACCCATTGCAGGCCATATTTGGACGTCACCAGATATTGGAACATCGTCGCGCCATCGGCCGCCGTCGCGCCCGATTTGTTGAAGTAGAAGTCGCCGCCGATGAAATCGACATATTTGTCGCCGGGATAGGCGGTGGCCGGGTCCATCGCCGTCTTCGATACCTGGATGTTCCACTCGAACTTGAAATTGCCCGAAACCGACCGGAATGCGTCCACTGCGTTGCGAAATGTCTGCGCAAATGCCGCCGGGTCCTTGATCGCCGACCAGTTGAAATAATTCTCGTTCATCTCGTTGCCGAGGCGGACGATGATCGGCTGGTCCTTGCCGAAGGAGGCGACCAGCTTCTGGGCCGCATAGACATAGTTGGCGTCATATTTGTGCGCGGCGCCATCCTGGAGGTTGCCGGTGTCGGCGATCAGCGGCACCGACCAGAGCGGAGTGACCCCCTGCGCCTTGGCCTGCACCGCATTGAACGCGATCTCGCCCTTCCAGCTGGCCCAGTCAGCCTTCTCGATGAAGATGGTGGTCATCTGCGGATTGGTGCCGAGCCAGCTGCGCGCTGTCTCCAGCCCGGTTCCGCGCACGCCGCCGACGAACATTCCGGTAAGCATAGGTCACTCGCACTTCGAGAAGTCGAGCCCCCCATCTAGGCGGTGCGACTTAAGCGGCTATGCAAGGCGGTGGTTAACGCGGCCGAAAGTCGCGGATTTGCGTCGATGCGATGATTAAGCACTTCGTCATCCCGAACTTGTTTCAGGATGACGACGATAAAAAGGGCGCGGAAGCCGAAGCTCCGCGCCCTCTTGATACCGGAGCGCCCTGAAAGCGCCCGATGACAGTTGCTTAGTTGCCCTGGCGCGCCTTGAGCGCCTCGCCCAGGATGTCGCCGAGCGACGCGCCCGAGTCGGACGAACCGTACTGCGCGACGGCCTGCTTCTCTTCGGCGATCTGCATCGCCTTGACCGAGAAGGTCGGCTTCTTCGAACGGTCGAAACCGCTCACCATCGCGTCGAACTTCTGGCCGACCTGGAAACGCTCCGGACGCTGTTCGTCGCGGTCGCGGCCGAGATCGCTGCGCTTGATGAAGCCCACCACGCCATCGTCGCCGGCCTGCACTTCGAGGCCGCCATCGGTGACCGCGAGAACCGTGACGGTAACGATCGCGCTCTTGTTGAGCTTGGCGCCATCGCTCGCCGCTGCGGTGGAGACACCGCCGCGCTCGAGCTGCTTGATGCCGAGCGAGATGCGCTCCTTCTCGGGATCGATGTCGAGCACGATCGCCTTGACGGTTTCGCCCTTGTGGTGAAGCGCCAGCGCTTCCTCACCGGTGACGCCCCAGGCGATGTCGGACATGTGGACCATGCCGTCGACATCGTTGTCGAGCCCGACGAACAGGCCGAACTCGGTCGCGTTCTTGACTTCGCCCTCAACGGTCGAGCCCACCGGATGCGCTTCGGCGAAGCTTTCCCACGGGTTGTTGATCGCCTGCTTGAGGCCGAGCGAGATGCGGCGCTTGTCGGCGTCGACCTCGAGGATGACGACTTCGACTTCCTGGCTGGTCGATACGATCTTGCCGGGGTGGACGTTCTTCTTGGTCCAGGACATCTCGGACACGTGGACGAGGCCCTCGATCCCCGCTTCCAGCTCCACGAAGGCGCCATATTCGGTGATGTTGGTGACGCGGCCGGTGAACTTGCCACCGATCGGGTACTTGGCGGCGGCGCCTTCCCACGGATCATTCTCGAGCTGCTTCATGCCGAGCGAGATGCGCTGCGTGTCCTTGTTGATGCGGATGATCTGCACCTTCACGACGTCGCCGATGTTGATCATCTCGTTCGGATGGCCAACGCGCTTGTAGCTGAGGTCGGTGACGTGGAGCAGACCGTCGATGCCGCCCAGGTCGACGAATGCACCATAATCGGTGATGTTCTTGACGACACCCTCGATAACCTGGCCCTCGGCGAGCGACTGGATCAGGCCCGAGCGCTGCTCGGCGCGGGTCTCTTCCAGGACAGCGCGGCGCGACACGACTATGTTGCCGCGGCGGCGATCCATCTTGAGGATCTGGAAGGGCTGCGGGATATCCATCAGCGGGGTGACATCGCGCACCGGGCGGATGTCGACCTGCGAGCCCGGCAGGAAGGCAACGGCGCCGTTGAGGTCGACCGTGAAGCCGCCCTTGACGCGGCCGAAGATCACGCCTTCGACGCGGCTGGTCGTGGAGAATTCAGTTTCAAGCTTGTCCCAGGCGGCTTCGCGGCGGGCGCGGTCGCGGCTGAGCATCGCTTCGCCATGGACATTCTCGACGCGGTCGACATAGACCTCGACTTCATCGCCGACCTTGAGATCGGCCTTCTGGCCGGGAGCCGCGAACTCGCGGAGCGCCACGCGGCCTTCCGACTTGAGGCCGACGTCGATGACGGCCATGTCGTTTTCGATCGCGGTGACGGTGCCCTTGACGACGCGGCCTTCGAAGCCTTCGTTTTCGCCGCCAAGCGTTTGATTCAGGAGAGCCGCGAAGTCGTCGCGGGTCGGGTTTGCCGCAGTGGCCATAAAGTTAGAGTTCCTATTCGATTATTCCGGCCATCCGGTTGTCTCCGGAGGTCTTGGGGCCAGAACCGCCACAGGAGCCGAATGCCCCTATGGCATCCTCCGAATCATCGCGCTCGCGGCAGGCTACCCGACAAAGCAGAAAGGCGCGGCAAGAGATCGGCTATCCGCCGACCCCCTGACACGCCTGCTTCAGCGACCTCTTTTTAGCGGTCTGCCGTTCGGCCTTCCACAAGCGCAATCGCCCGTTGGACGGCCGCGTCTATACCCAAATCGCTTGTATCGAGCAAGTCGGCATCCGCGGCCTGGCGCAACGGTGCCGCGGACCGCCCCATGTCGCGTTCGTCACGAGCGAGGATGTCGGCCATCACCGCATCGAAGCCTATCGCCGCGCCCATCGACTCGAGTTCGCGGTGGCGGCGCTCGGCGCGGACCCTGGCGCTGGCGGTCACGAACAGCTTGGCATCGGCTTCGGGCGCGATGACCGTGCCGATGTCGCGGCCGTCCAGCACCGCGCCACCGGACTGGCCAGCAAAACCGCGCTGGCGATCGAGCAGCGCCTCGCGAACCTGCGGATGGACCGACACCAGCGAAGCCGCCTTGCCCGCAGCCTCCGTCTTCAGCGCAGGATCTCGCAGCAGCGCCGGATCGAAATCGCAGGCATGGAGCGCGTCCTGGGCATCGGCGGGATCGCCGCCGGCGCGCATCACCGCCATGCCAACGGCACGGTACAACAGGCCCGTATCGAGATGCGGCAGGCCAAAATGGCGGGCCAGAGCCCTGGCGATCGTGCCCTTGCCCGAGGCGGCCGGGCCGTCGACCGCGACGATCATGCCGTCTCCGCCCCGAGCGCGCGCATCAGCGCGGCGAAGCCGGGGAAGCTGGTCGCGACCGGCCCCATGTCGTCGATGACGACGGGTGCCCGCGACACCAGTCCGGCGACCGCGAAGCTCATCGCGATGCGGTGGTCGAGTCGCGCGGCGATGGTCGCGCCGCCGGGCAGCGGGTCGCCGCCGGTACCGTCGATGACCAGCCCGTCCTCGAGCTCCTCGACTCGGGCGCCGATCGCGCGCAGCCCTTCGGCCATCACCGTGATTCGATCTGATTCCTTGACCCGCAACTCCTCGAGCCCGCGCGCGATGGTGCGGCCCCCGGCCAGCGCCGCCGCCACGAACAGGATCGGATATTCATCGACCATCGCCGGGACGGTCTCGATCGGCGTCTCGATTCCCTTGAGCGTCGAATGGCGCACGACGATGTCCGCGACCGGCTCCCCGCCGACCTCGCGCCGGTTGGTGAAGGCGATGTCCGCACCCATCATCCGCAGCACGTCGAACAGCGCCGCGCGGGTGGGATTGAGGCCGACATTGGTGACCGTCACCTCCGATCCCGGCACCAGCAGCGCCGCCACCACCGGGAAAGCCGCCGAGGAGGGATCGCCGGGCACGACGATATGCTGCGGGCGAAGCTCGGCCTCGCCACGGATCGAGATGATCCGGGTGGCGCCGTCCAGCTCGACCGAAAGCTCCGCGCCGAA
This sequence comes from Rhizorhabdus argentea, assembly GCF_037861105.1. Lineage (NCBI taxonomy): Bacteria > Pseudomonadati > Pseudomonadota > Alphaproteobacteria > Sphingomonadales > Rhizorhabdaceae > Rhizorhabdus > Rhizorhabdus argentea. The sequence goes on along the minus strand of NZ_JBANFK010000011.1, from coordinate 4,655 downwards.
GCCCTGCAGCATCCGCTCGCTATGGTCGCGGGTGGGCACCGGCTCGATCACGCGGGTGATGCCGGGCGTATTGAGGCCGGCGAGCAGCACCGCCGACTTCACCTGCGCCGATGCGACCGGCAGGCGATATTCGATCGGCACCGCCGGGCACAGCCCGCGCAGCATCAGCGGCAAGCGCCCGCCCGGCGTGGCGGTGATGTCCGCGCCCATCAGCGACAGCGGCTCGATCACCCGGTTCATCGGCCGCTTCGACAGCGAGGCATCACCGGTGAAGGTGGCGGTGATCGCGTGGCTGGCGACCAGCCCCATCAGCAGCCGCGTCGAGGTGCCCGAATTGCCCATGTCGAGCGCGCCCTCGGGCTGGAGCAGCCCGCCGACGCCGACGCCGTGGATGCGCCAGCCGCCATCGGCCTCCTGGACGATCTGAGCGCCCATGGCGCGCATCGCCGCGGCGGTGGCCAGCACGTCCTCGCCGGTCAGCAGCCCCTCCACCCGGCTTTCGCCGACCGCCAGCGCCGACAGCATCAGGGCGCGGTGCGAGATCGACTTGTCGCCGGGAACGCCCACCACGCCCCGCAGCGGGCCGGGCGCGGCGAAGCTTGCGGGTTTGGGGGCGGTGCCATGCATAAGGCGCGGCTTTTGACAGCGGCGTTCCGCTATGGCAAGGCGCCCGGCGTTTCGGCTGTCCGATGACTCGGGCAGCCTTTGAGTTTTCCTCATTTTTCGACTGGAGTTTCTGCACCGTGGTGAAACCTGAATGGGGCACCAAGCGGACCTGCCCGAAATGCGGCACCCGCTTTTACGATCTCGAAAAGGACAATCCCGTGACCTGCATCGAATGCGGTGCGGCGTGGGAGCCCGATCCCGTCCTGAAGTCGAAGCAGCCGCTGCCGTTCGACGCGCCTAAGAAGGAAGTCGAGGTCGAGACCGCCGATACCGATCTGTCCGAGGACGATCTGGACATCGACGAGGAAGCCGAGACCAACCCGGACGACGATGTCGACCTGGGCGGCGACGACGATATCGGCCTGAACACGACCGACAACGACGACGAGAACTAAGGCCGGAGGCCGGGCCGCCCCCGCGCGGGCGCCCCGGCACCGGTCATCCGACCGAAAAGCCGCTCCTCATGCTAAAAGGGCTCTTGCGGGCCCCGCCAAGCTGACATAAAGGAGCGCGCTCCGCCGCCGGTCCCATCCGGCGCGGATCGAAATGGCACGGGGCCGTAGCTCAGCTGGGAGAGCGCTGCGATGGCATTGCAGAGGTCTGGGGTTCGATCCCCCACGGCTCCACCATTTTCCCATTTCAGGCAGATGCGATCCCGGTGACCGCGTTGTGCGCTGGACGGTCAGCGCCGATCCGTGCGCCGCTGATCGAACTATCTCAACCTTGAAACGGCCCGCCAGATGCGAACGATTCGCATTTATTCCGGGTGCATGGGGTTGTCTGCTCGTTTTTTAATATTTTTTCTCCGAACGGCCTCCACAAGGCGAGTTGATCGTCTGATCACCGCCGATGGCGGGCGACGACCGATCGCCCGAGCCGGAAGCATTGTCTTCAAATATGCTGGTCATGAGAATGAGCCATCGGGGCCCGAACAGGCCGCCCGTAAGCGGCGGCTATCCCAGCGGGCCAGACCCTACACGTCAAGAATAATCAAAGGCATTCGCGCCACTGCAGAGCGCCGCGGCATGATGGGCACGTCTCATTGCAGTCGCAGCGCCGGGATGCCACCATATTGGCATGAACCGCCCGATACTCACTATCGCCGCTAATTGGGTCGTTCCTCGCCCCGACAACTCTGGACGCGAGAAACCTACGCACATTGCCTGAAAAGATCGCCAAGCGGTGCGGCACCCCAGTTGAGTGGATCGGTTGCTGGCAAAGACGAGGTGCATTTGCAGCCCCCGCCCCCAGCCATATCAGTCGCCAGCTAGCTGGATGCCGATAGACGCGATCTACTGGACCTCTCCCAATTCGAGATATATTTCACAGACAAACCACCCTTTATCTGAGAAACCGGCCGTACTTTCCGTGCGACGGCATTACCGCGCCAGGCTCACTTCCGCTATTGGGCCGGCAGCGGCCAACTCGTCCGAAATGGTTTGAAACGGCTAGAAATGTTGGAACGTCCGCAATTCTCCGGCTACCTTTGGGAGATGTCAGCCTATCCTAAGATGCAGCTGTCCAGGCTTCGAGAGATCGGATGGAAGTATTGGGACCCGATTGGCCTCGCTAATTCCGATGGTGGGTGGGACGAAGCGTGTGCTGACGAATATGATGAGTATCTTCTCCATATTGTCAGCTTGCTACGCAGCGGGCAACCTGCCGGACAAGCCGTCGCATATCTCGATTGGGCCAGTTCTGAAGATATGGGGCTGGGCCATCTGGACGGCCGATTGCATCTGGCTTCGGTTAAAACCGTTGAAGCCGTTCGCTCCTATTTGAAGACTTTGACCCACAAATTCTGATCGTCCGCCGTGGCAGCGAGCAGCCATGCCGATCAGATTGATCCGACGGCGGAGATGGGGTGGTTATGCGACGGTCAGCTTTTAGGCGAGACGTGTCGATAGCTGCCGTTAAACCTTTCCACTAACAGGGCGTACCGCGCTCCAGATCAATTAGGCCGAGCGGGTCTGTCGGCACCATGATGACGGGTGTAGCTGTATAGGGCTTCATCATCATGTAGTAACTCGGGAACTGATTTTGCTGCCGTACTTTTAACGAGGGCTCCCTGTCTAATGTGAAACCCGGAGAGAAAATAGCGGTCGCGCTGTTCTCGTCGTGTTCATGATCAACTTGAACTTTGGTCATGTTTCCCGGAATAAGAAAACGACCTTCTCGATCTTTGATCTTCAACACCGGGACGCTGCCGACGTAATAGCAACCATCGGTTAAGTCTAAGCCCGGCGGTGGCGGCTTCAAAGAACACCCGGTCGCAAGCAGGAAGACGACCATCGCGGATGTTCGCAGCGTGTTCACGGGCGTCCGCTTAGCAGGGCGCCTTGGGCAAGTCGATAACGACCGAGATTGGGTCGCGAGCGGACATGTCGGCGCCCGTCGCCAGCGCAGGGTCGGATGGCAGGAAAGTTGTGGGAGGCGGACCGCCTGCTTTCGATCACAACCGTCGCAAATGGGCGCGGTGATAGCGGTTATCCTGATCCCGCGGTGGCTGCGCGTTGCTACTCGACGCGGCGCGTGCGACTGCTGACGAGTGACCACACCTGTCTCCTCTGATACCGCCGCCCCTAGCGGAATTCGTGCCTTTTTACGGGCTCTCGGGCCTGGTCTTGTTACGGGCGCAGCTGATGACGATCCTAGCGGCATAGGCACACATAGCCAGGTGGGCGCCCAATTTGGTTATGGTCTGGCGTGGACATTTGTCCTCAGCTTCCCGCTGATGGTGGCAATACAGCAAATTGCTGCCGAGATCGGCCGTGTCACCGGCGCCGGCATCGCCCGCAACCTGAGACGTCATTTTCCCCGTCCGATATTGTGGTTGATGGTCTCGCTGCTGCTGATCGCGAACATCGTTAATCTTGGAGCCGATCTGAGTGCAATGGGTGCGGCCCTGACCCTCCTCATCGGTGGAAATGGCGCGCTTTACACGCTGCTGTTCGGCATCGTGTGCATCGTTCTAGAAGTTGGGCTTAGTTACCCGCGCTATGCCGCAATCCTGAAATGGACGACGCTGTCTCTGTTTACGTACGTTGCCGTCGTAGCCGTTGCCAATGTGCCGTGGCCTCACGCGCTGCGCTCGCTGGTAGTGCCCGAACTGCAATTTAACGCCGCCTATGCGACCGCCTTCGTCGCGATCCTCGGCACGACGATAAGCCCCTATCTTTTCTTCTGGCAGGCCGGGCAGGAAATTGAGGAACAGCACCGGCACCACGCCAAACCGCTGTGTCTGACGGCAACGACCGCCGGCCCCGAACTCAAGCGCATTCAACTTGATACGCTCACCGGCATGGCGTTCAGCACCATCATATCGCTTGCGATCGTATTCGCTACCGCTGCGACGCTTCATGCCCATGGAGTGCGCGACATCGCAACGTCGTCGCAGGCCGCCGAGGCACTTCGCCCGATAGCGGGACAATTTGCCTTCGCCATGTTTGCCGCAGGTGTCATCGGCACGGGGCTGTTGGCTGTGCCTGTGCTTGCGGGGTCGGCTGCCTATGCCGTTACCGAAATGGCGGGAATTGCAGGCAGCCTCGATGCCAAGCCACTCTCTGCTCGGCTGTTCTACGGGACGATTGCGGCGACTACGCTGGCCGGGGCTTCCCTGAATGGCATCGGTATTGACCCCGCCCGTGCACTTTACTGGGCAGCAGTCGTCAACGGCATTCTCGCTGGCCCATTGATGGTTGTGATGATGCTGATCGTTCGTAATCCTCGCGCAATGGGGCGTTTGACCGTGTCTCGTCGGCAGATGATCACTGGGTGGTCGGCCACTGTCGTGATGATCGCGGCATCGGCACTTTTCCTGGGTTTTGTGGTTGCCGGTGCCGTTTGAAGTCCGTCCCCGAGGGGCTGCTTTTGGGGAATCGTCTCGCAGTGGCGGAAGGCCGCTATTGGGCGGATTGTGTTGAAGAAGTCGGCTCGTGGCAGGATCGGACGTTGCTCGCGGATCAGGCGATCGGGTCGCTGCCGGCTCA